>NZ_JBSFNN010000012.1:0-117227 GCF_053587115.1 Streptomyces sp. NPDC003697 | reverse complement strand
GCTCCACCAAATTCGATCACGCGAGGAGAAAAATGCCATGTCCCAGACCCTGACGATCACCGAATGCCTCGAGTGCGACGCGGCGGTGCCCTGGGCAAGCGCCCCACAAGCGCCCACCGCACCCCCGGAAAAAAATTCCGCCGAGCCGTGCAACCCTTCCCCCGCTCCGCATGTCGTATCTGGCGTCAGGACCTCTGGTGGGGGACCCGGGGGGGATTACGAGAGGTTCTGACACGGAGGGGAAAGACGAGGGGGCCCGGTCGACGGACGGGGCCCCCTCGAAACCGTCCGGCCCTCAGAAGAACACCCCGCACCGCAGCAGCACGTTCGCGTACGGCCGCGCCTCCCCGGTCCGCACGACCAGGCGCGCCCCGGCCGACAGGGCCTTGAGCCGCTCGTGGGGGACGAGCGCCAGCCCGGAAAAGCACCCGTCCAGGAGCGCGGCCGCCGCCGGATTCGCCTGCCGCACCTCCTGCGCCGCCGTGGCGCCCTCCACCACCAGCTCCGCCAGCAGCCCGTCCAGCACCTCCGCGAACGACGGCACCCCGGCCCGGAACGCCAGATCCACCACCCGCGGCCCGTCCGGTATCGGCATGCCGGCGTCGCACACCAGCACCCCGTCCCCATGACCCAGCTCGGCCAGCGCCCCGGCGAGATGCCGGTTCAGAATCCCGGCCTTCTTCACCGCGCAGCCCCACCGGCGTCCCGCGCAGCCCCACCGGCGTCCTGCGCCACCCCACCGTCCGCACCGGACGACGACGCGTCCCCCGGCAACCCGCCCACCAGGGCGTCCACCTCCTCCGCCACCGGAAACGCCGCCTGCGCCCCCCGCCGGGTGACGGCCACCGCCCCCACCCGGGCCGCATACGCCGCCGCATCCACCAGCGACGCGCCCGCGCCCAGCCGCCAGGCCAGCGCCGCGGTGAACGCGTCGCCCGCACCCGTGGTGTCGACGGCCTCCACCCGCACGGACGGCACATGCGTGACCCCCTCGCCGGACGCCACCAGCGCACCCCCGGCGCCCAGGGTGACCACCACCGAGCGCGGACCGAGAGCGAGCAGGCCCCGCGCCCACTCCTCAGGACGGTCACCCCCCGCCCACTCCTCGGGACGGTCACCCCCCGCCCCCTCCCCCGAACGGTCACCCGCCCCCGCCAACAGCACCCTCGCCTCGTGCTCGTTCACGATCAGCGGATCGCACGCGGCCAGCACCTCCGCCGGCACCGCGCGCGGCGGCGACGGGTTCAGCACGAACCGGCTCCCGGGCGCCAGGCGCCGGACCAGCTCCACGACGGTCTCCAGCGGGATCTCCAACTGTGTCGAGACCACCCGGGAGGCCCCCAGCAGGGCCGACGCGTTCCGCACGTCCTCCGGCGTGAGCCGCCCGTTGGCGCCCGGCGACACCACGATGCTGTTGTCCCCCGACGGGTCCACGGTGATCAGCGCAACCCCGGTCGGGGCGCCCCCGACCAGCACACCCGCCGTGTCGACCCCGGCCGCCCGCTGCGAGTCGAGCAGCAGCCGGCCGTGCGCGTCGTCGCCGACCCGGGCGAGCAGGGCCGTCCGGGCCCCGAGCCGGGCCGCGGCGACCGCCTGGTTCGCACCCTTGCCGCCGGGGTGGACGGCCAGGTCGGAACCGAGCACCGTCTCCCCGGCCGAGGGCCGCCGCTCGACGCCGATCACCAGGTCGGCGTTGGCCGACCCCACGACCAACAGGTCGTAGTCGTACATGGAATGACTCCCTGAAAGTCCCTGCCGGCCAGCCGGTCCTGCTGCCGGTCCTGCTGACACTGCCGACCTGCTGACACTGCCGACCTGCCGACCTGCCGACCTGCCGACCTGCCGACCTGCCGGCCAGCCGGTCAGCTGCCGGTCCTGCTGACCCTGCCGGCCTGCCGGCCAGCCGGTCCTGCTGCCGGCCCCGCTGACCCTGCCCGCCGGCCGGTCCCGCTCACCCTGCCCGTCCTGCTGCCGGCCCAGCCGCCCCCCGCCGGACGAACCACGGGCGGGCGGTCCGGACGACCACCCGCCCACCGTCCCGCGTCAGCCGCTGAACCCGGCCACGTTCTCCTTCGTCACCACCTTGACCGGCACCTTCACCGTCGTGGAGACCTCCTTGCCCCGGACCGCCCGCAGCGCGTTGTCCACGGCGATCTTCCCGAGCCGGCTGGGCTGCTGAGCCACGGAGGCGTACAGGGTGCCGTCCTTGACGGCCTCGAGCCCGTCCGGGGTGCCGTCGAAACCGATCACCGGCACCGACGTACCGGCCTTCGCGCCCAGCGCCTTGATCGCGCCGAGGGCCATCTCGTCGTTCGCGGCGATCACGCCCTGGACGTCGGGGTGGGCCTGGAGCAGGTTCGACATCACGTCGAGTCCCTTGGTGCGGTCGAAGTCCGCGGGCTGCTGGGCGACGACCCGGATGCCGGGGTAGGCCTTCAGGCCCCGGGCGAAGCCCGCGGCCCGCTCGCGGGCGGCGGAGGTGCCGGCCTGGCCCTGGAGGACGACGATCCGCCCGTTGCCGCCGAGCTTCTCGGCGAGCGTCCGGGCGGCGAGCTCACCGCCGGCGACGTTGTCGGACGCCACCAGTGTGGCCGTGGTGGCCCCGTTGACGCCGCGGTCGACGGCGATCACGGGGATGTCCGCCTTGCCGGCGGACCTCACCGGCGGTCCCGCCGCGTCGGAGTCGACCGGGTTGACGATGATCGCGCCGAGGCCGGCACTGGTGAAGTTCTGCAGCTGGTTGGCCTGCTGGGAGGCGTCGTTCTGGGCGTCCGTGACGGTCAGGTCGACGCCCAGCCTCTTCGCCTCGGCCTGCGCCCCCGACCGGATCTGCACGAAGAAGGGGTTGTTCAGCGTCGACAGCGACAGGCCCACCTTCGGCGCGGCGGACGCCGGGGCGCCGTCGTGCAGGAAGGACGTCGCGCCGACCACGGCCACGGTGACCACGGCGGCCAGCCCGTAGGTCGCGGCCTGCCGCCCCTTGCCGCCGCCCGGGGAGGTGCCGGCCGCGGCCGGCGTCGCCCCCGCCTTGCGGCGCACGGTGTCCAGCAGCACCGCGAGCGCGATCACGACACCGATGACGACCTGCTGCCAGAAGGCGGACACCGACAGCAGGTTGAGGCCGTTGCGCAGCACCGCGAGGATCAGCGCGCCGACGAGCGTGCCGGACGCCTTGCCGGTGCCGCCCGCGAGCGAGGCGCCGCCGATGACGACCGCCGCGATCGCGTCCAGCTCGTAGCCCTGAGCGGCCTGCGGCTGCGCGGAGGACAGACGCGCGGCGAGCACGATGCCGGCGGCCGCGGCGAACAGCCCGGACAGGGCGTAGATCGCGAGCTTCTGCTTCCTCACCCTCAGACCCGACAGCCGGGCCGCCTCCTCGTTGCCGCCGATCGCGTACATCGAGCGGCCGATGTAGGTCCGGCCCAGCACGAACGCCGTCAGCAGGCCCAGGACGACCATGACGAGCACGGGCACCGGCAGCCAGCCGCCGAGGGTGTCGCCGAGGTGCGAGACGGAATCGGGCAGCGCGATCGGGGAGCCCTGGGAGACGACCAGGGACAGGCCGCGGCCCACGGAGAGCATCGCCAGCGTCGCGATGAACGGCGGCAGCTTCCCGTACGCGATCAGAAACCCGTTGACCAGGCCGCAGACGATGCCCGTGGCGATCGCCAGGACGACCGCGAGGGCCACCGGCACCCCGGCGGACGTGGCGCTCCAGGCGAGCACGGTGGCCGACAGCGCCGCCACCGAGCCGACCGACAGGTCGATGCCCGCGGCGACGATGACGAAGGTGACGCCGAAGGCGAGGATGGCGGTGACGGCCGCCTGGACGCCGATGTTGAGCAGGTTGTCCGCGGTCAGGAAGTCGCCGGACAGCGCCGACAGGGCGGCGACGAGGACGATGAGCGCGGTGAGCGCGCCGTTGTCGAGCAGGACGCGGCGCAGGCCGCCCGAGGCGTTCCGCGCTCCCGTCGTGCTCGTGAGCGTGTCAGTGGCCACGGGAGGCCTCCGTTCCGGTCGTGGACGTCGGGGAAGTGGTGGAAGCCGGCGTGGACGGGGTCCGGGCCGGTGCGGTCCTCGGAGCCGCGGGAGCCGCCGGCGGGTGGGGCGCGCCGACGGCGAGCGCCATCACGGCGTCCTGGGTGGCCTCGGCGGCGGGCAGCTCGCCGGCGATCCGGCCCTGGGCCATGACCAGCACCCGGTCGCTCATCCCGAGCACCTCGGGCAGGTCGCTGGAGATCATCAGGACGGCGGCGCCGGCGGCCGTCAGCTCATTGACGAGCTGGTAGATCTCGACCTTGGCGCCGACGTCGATGCCGCGCGTCGGCTCGTCGAGGATGAGGACCCTGGTGTCGGCCAGGAGCCACTTGCCGATGACGACCTTCTGCTGGTTGCCGCCGGACAGGGTCCGCACGTGCTGCCCGAGTCCGGCCATCCGCACGCCGAGCTGCCCGGCGATCCGGGCGGCGGCCTCGCGCCGGCCCTTGAGGTCGACGAGGCCCGCGCGGGTCGACGAGCGCAGGGTGACCAGTCCGAGGTTCTCCTCGACGGAGGCGTCCAGCACCAGGCCCTGGCCCTTGCGGTCCTCGGGCACGAGCCCGACGCCGGCCGCCAGGGCCGCGGCGACGTCGTGGCGCCGCAGCGCGGTGCCCGCGACCCGCACCGCGCCGCTGTCGTAGGGGTCGGCGCCGAACACGGCCCGGACCACCTCCGTCCGGCCGGCTCCGACCAGCCCGGCGATGCCGACGACCTCACCGGCGTGCACCTCGAAGCTGACGTCGTGGAAGACGCCGTCCCGCGTCAGGCCCTCGACGGTGAGCAGCGCGGTTCCGGGTTCGGTGCGCTCCCGCGGGTACTGCTGCTCGATCGACCGTCCCACCATCAGGCGGACCAGCTCGTCCTGGGGCGTGGTGGCGGGCACCTGGCCGACGCTCCGGCCGTCGCGGATGACGGTGACGCGGTCGCCGAGGGCGGCGATCTCCTCCAGGTGGTGCGTGATGAACACGATGCCGACGCCGTCCTCGCGCAGCGCCCGCACGATGGCGAACAGCTTCTCGACCTCCTCCGAGGTGAGCACGGCCGTCGGCTCGTCCATGACGAGCACCCGCGCGTCCAGGCTGAGCGCCTTGGCGATCTCCACCATCTGCAGGCGCGCGATGCCGAGTTCGCGGACCCGGACGCGGGGGGACACGTCCACGCCGACCCGGGCGAGGAGTGCGGCGGCGTCCGCCTCCATCCGCTTGCGGTCGATCATCCCGAAGCGGCGCGGCTGGCGGCCCAGGAAGATGTTCTCGGCGACCGTCAGGTCGGGCACCAGGTTGAACTCCTGGTAGATCGTGGCGATGCCGAGACGCTCGGAGTCCTGGGCCCCGCCGATGCGCACTTCCTCGCCGCCGACCCGGATCCGCCCGGCGTCGGGGGTGTAGGCGCCCGAGAGCATCTTGATCAGGGTGCTCTTGCCCGCGCCGTTCTCGCCGAGCAGCACGTGCACCTCGCCGCGGCGCAGGTCGAAGTCGACGCCGTCGAGGGCGACCACGCCGGGAAAGGTCTTGCGGATGCCTTCGATGCGCAGCAACTCGTCCGGACTGCTCACGCCTTGCTCCTTTGCCTGGGGGAGGTCCGCCGCGCAGCGGGCTCCTGCGCGGGAGCCGGCTCGCCGCACGAGCGGCGTACGACGAGCCGGGCGGGGAGGGTGACGGACCGGGGTGTCCGGCCCTCGATGCGGTCGACCAGGGCGCGCACGGCGGCGCGGCCCAGTGCTCCGGTGGGCTGGGCGATCGCGGTGACCGGCGGATCGGTGTGCGGGAACCAGCGGATGTCGTCGAAGGCCGCCAGCGCGATGTCGTCGGGCACGCGCAGTCCGCGCGCCCGGATCGCGTCCAGCGCGCCGAGCGCCATCAGGTTGTCTGCGGCGAAGACGACCTCGGGCGGCTCGGCGAGACGGAGGAAGCCCTCGGTGACCCGGCGGCCGCTGTCGGCCTGGAAGTCGCCCTGGCCGACGTAGGCGTCCGGCAGTGGGATCCCGTACTCGGCCAGGGCCTCGCGGAACGCCTCGACGCGCTCGCGGCCGGTGGTGGTGGCCGCGGGGCCCGCGATGATCGCCAGCCGGCGGTGGCCCAGCCCGTGGAGGTGGGCCACCAGGTCCCGTACGGCCGCCCGTCCGTCCGACCGGACCACCGGTACGTCGACGCCCTCGATCCACCGGTCCACGAAGACCATCGGCGTGCCCGCCCGGGCGGCGTCGAGCATCAGCGGGGAGCCGCCGTCGGCGGGGGAGACCAGCAGGCCGTCGATGCGCCGGTCGAGCAGGGTGCGGACATGGTGGTCCTGCAGTTCGGGCCGCTCGTCGGCGTTGCCGATGATCACGCTGTAGCCGAGGGCGCGGGCCTCCTCCTCGACGGAGCGGGCGAGTTCCGTGAAGTACGGGTTGAGGACGTCGCTGATGACCAGGCCGAGGGTGCGGGTCTGGTCGGTGCGCAGCGACCGGGCGAGGGCGTTCGGGCGGTAGCCGAGCGCTGTGACGGCGGCCAGCACGCGGGCGCGCGCGTCGGCGCTGACCGACGGGTGCTCGTTCAGGACGCGCGACACCGTGGCGACGGAGACCCCGGCCTGCGCGGCGACGTCCTTGATACTCGCCATCGCCCGCTCCACCTCCTCGTCGAAAGCAGCGAACACAGTGAAAGCACTGAAAGCCGTGGAATCGATTACATCCACGCGTACAGAGGATTGGAATCGATTACACGAGGGTTGATCAACCCCTCAACCACTCGCTGAGACCGGATCGTGATGAACCGCGCTCAGATGAGCGATCCCGGCGGCCCGGCCGGAGCGGCCCCCCACGCTCCGCGCGGTGTCGGACCCCCGCTGTAGCGTCGGAGTCATGTCCAACCAGGCGGGGAGTACCTCTCAGGCAGGAGGCGCGGAGCGGCGGCTCGCCGTGCTGGAAGGTGTTCTGGAGCGCATCACCTACGCCAACGAGGAGAACGGCTACACGGTCGCCCGTGTCGACACCGGCAGGGGCGGTGGGGACCTGCTCACCGTGGTCGGCGCACTGCTCGGCGCGCAGGTGGGGGAGTCGCTGCGGATGGGGGGCCGCTGGGGCTCCCATCCGCAGTACGGACGGCAGTTCCTCGTGGAGAACTACACGACCGTCCTGCCCGCCACCGTCCAGGGCATCCGGCGCTACCTCGGCTCGGGTCTGGTCAAGGGGATCGGCCCGGTCTTCGCCGACCGCATCACGCAGCACTTCGGCGTGGACACGCTGCGGATCATCGAGGAGGAGCCGAAGCGGCTCGTCGAGGTCCCCGGGCTGGGCCCCAAGCGCACCAGGAAGATCGCCGACGCCTGGGAGGAGCAGAAGGCGATCAAGGAGGTCATGCTCTTCCTCCAGACCGTCGAGGTCTCGACCTCCATCGCGGTGCGCATCTACAAGAAGTACGGCGACGCCTCGATCTCGGTGGTGCGCGACCAGCCCTACCGGCTGGCCGCCGACGTATGGGGCATCGGCTTCCTGACCGCCGACCGCATCGCCCAGTCCGTCGGCATCCCGCACGACAGCCCGGAGCGCGTCAAGGCCGGCCTGCAGTACGCCCTGTCGCAGTCCGCCGACCAGGGCCACTGCTTCCTGCCCGAGGAGCGGCTGATCGCGGACGGGGTCAAGCTGCTCCAGGTCGACACGGGGCTCGTCATCGAGTGCCTAGCCGAGCTCGCCGAGCCCCCGGAGGACGGTTCCGACCCCGGTGTCGTCCGGGAGAAGGTGCCCGGGCCGGACGGCGGGGACCCCGTCACCGCGATCTACCTGGTCCCCTTCCACCGGGCCGAACTCTCCCTGTCCGCGCAGCTGCTGCGCCTGCTGCGGACCGAACAGGACCGGATGCCGGCCTTCCGGGAGGTCGCCTGGGACCGGGCGCTCCACTGGCTGAAGGGGCGGACGGGAGCCGACCTCGCTCCCGAGCAGGAGGCGGCCGTGCGGCTGGCGCTCACCGAGAAGGTGGCCGTCCTGACCGGCGGCCCCGGCTGCGGCAAGTCCTTCACCGTGCGCTCGATCGTGGAGCTGGCCCGCGCGAAGAAGGCGAAGGTGGTGCTGGCCGCGCCCACCGGCCGCGCCGCCAAGCGGCTCGCCGAGCTGACCGGGGCAGAGGCCTCCACCGTCCACCGTCTGCTGGAGCTCAAGCCCGGCGGGGACGCCGCGTACGACAGGGACCGCCCGCTGGACGCCGACCTCGTGGTCGTGGACGAGGCCTCGATGCTGGACCTGCTGCTGGCCAACAAGCTGGTCAAGGCCGTGCCGGCGGGAGCCCACCTGCTCCTCGTCGGGGACGTGGACCAGTTGCCCAGCGTCGGCGCCGGTGAGGTGCTGCGCGACCTGCTGGCCGAGGGCGGCCCGGTCCCCGCGGTCCGCCTCACCCGCGTCTTCCGCCAGGCCCAGCAGTCGGGCGTGGTGACCAACGCCCATCGCATCAACGCCGGGCAGCACCCCCTGACCGACGGCATGAAGGACTTCTTCCTCTTCGTCGAGGACGACACCGAGGCGGCCGGCCGGCTCACCGTGGACGTCGCCGCCCGGCGGATCCCCGCCCGGTTCGGGCTCGACCCGCGCCGGGACGTGCAGGTGCTGGCCCCCATGCACCGCGGTCCGGCGGGCGCCGGCGCGCTGAACGGGCTGCTCCAGCAGGCGATCACCCCGGGGCGGCCCGATCTGCCCGAGAAACGGTTCGGCGGCCGGGTCTTCCGGGTCGGCGACAAGGTCACCCAGATCCGCAACAATTACGAGAAGGGGAAGAACGGTGTCTTCAACGGCACCGTGGGCGTGGTCACCTCGCTCGACCCGGTCGACCAGCGCCTGACGGTGCTGACCGACGAGGACGAGGAGGTCCCCTACGAGTTCGACGAGCTGGACGAACTGGCGCACGCCTACGCGGTCACCATCCACCGCTCCCAGGGCAGCGAGTACCCGGCCGTGGTGATCCCGGTGACGACCGGCGCCTGGATGATGCTCCAGCGGAACCTGCTGTACACGGCGGTCACGCGGGCGCGGAAGCTGGTCGTCCTCGTCGGGTCGCGCAAGGCCGTCGGCCAGGCGGTGCGCACGGTGTCGGCGGGGCGGCGCTGTACGGCGCTCGACTTCCGGCTGGGTGGCGCCTGAGCCCGCCCGGGCAACTCGCCGTCCCGGCACCGGGAAAAAATGATCGATCAAATGAGTCGCGAAGGTCACACACCACTTCCCGTCGCCGGGGCGAGGGGGCAGGATGAGCAGGTTGGCGGCACTGAGTGCCGCCGACGGGCCCAATGGTCGACCCCGAGTGCACTCTCCTGAGCCAAATGGGGGATGGTAGAGACAGTCAGGGCACCTCGAAGATGAGGCACTACGTCGGTGAGGGAAGACGTGAGCGACAACTCTGTAGTACTGCGGTACGACGGCAGCGAGTACACCTACCCGGTGATCGACAGCACCGTCGGCGACAAGGGCTTCGACATCGGGAAGCTGCGTGCCCATACCGGCCTGGTGACCCTGGACAGCGGGTACGGCAACACTGCCGCCTACAAATCCGCCATCACCTATCTCGACGGTGAGCAGGGTGTTCTCCGGTACCGCGGCTACCCGATCGAGCAGCTGGCCGAGCGCTCCACATTTCTGGAGGTGGCCTACCTGCTGATCAACGGTGAGCTGCCGACCGTCGACGAGCTCACCTCCTTCAAGAACGACATCACGCAGCACACCCTGCTGCACGAGGACGTCAAGAACTTCTACAAGGGCTTCCCGCGTGACGCCCACCCGATGGCGATGCTGTCCTCGGTCGTCTCGGCGCTGTCGACCTTCTACCAGGACAGCCACAACCCGTTCGACGAGACGCAGCGCAACCTCTCCACCATCCGGCTGCTCGCCAAGCTGCCGACGATCGCGGCGTACGCGTACAAGAAGTCGATCGGCCACCCGTTCGTCTACCCGCGCAACGATCTCGGCTACGTCGAGAACTTCCTGCGCATGACCTTCTCGGTCCCGGCCCAGGACTACGAGCTCGACCCGACCGTGGTGTCGGCCCTGGACAAGCTGCTCATCCTGCACGCGGATCACGAGCAGAACTGCTCGACCTCCACGGTCCGCCTGGTCGGCTCCTCGCAGGCGAACATGTTCGCCTCGATCTCCGCGGGCATCAACGCCCTGTGGGGCCCGCTGCACGGCGGCGCCAACCAGTCCGTGCTGGAGATGCTGGAGGGCATCCGCGACGCCGGCGGCGACGTCGACTCCTTCATCCGCAAGGTGAAGAACAAGGAGGACGGCGTTCGGCTGATGGGCTTCGGCCACCGGGTCTACAAGAACTTCGACCCGCGCGCGAAGATCATCAAGGCTGCCGCGCACGACGTGCTGTCCGCCCTCGGCAAGTCGGACGAGCTGCTGGACATCGCCCTGAAGCTGGAGGAGCACGCGCTCTCCGACGACTACTTCGTCTCGCGCAGCCTCTACCCGAACGTCGACTTCTACACCGGCCTCATCTACCGGGCCATGGGGTTCCCGACCGAGATGTTCACGGTCCTGTTCGCCCTGGGCCGCCTGCCGGGCTGGATCGCCCAGTGGCACGAGATGATCAAGGAGCCGGGCTCCCGCATCGGCCGCCCGCGCCAGATCTACACGGGCGTCGTCGAGCGCGACTTCGTGCCGGTCGAGGAGCGCTGAGCGCGAGGCAGGCTTCACCGGGCCCCGTGTCCGCCCCCGGGTGGCGCGGGGCCCGGACCCTGTCCTGACCGCGCCGGTCGCCTGCGGCTGACGGCACACGGACAAGCGGAAGGCGCCCCGGCGCGACGGTCCCCCCACGGGCCGACGGCCAGGGCGCCTTCCCATGTCCCGGTGCGGATTCCCCCCACGGGATCCGGCCGGGCGCCTGTGAGACCAGCGCCTGAATCGCTGTTGTGAGCGGAGCGAGCAGAACTCGCCCCACCCGGTCGATGGTGCTCTGTGGTCTTTCGTCGGTGCTGTGCTGCGGTCTGCCGGGACGCGCACGCGCGGGAGGGCCGCTCAAAGCTTCCCGGTGTACGTGCCCCGGCAACGCTCCCCGTGCTCTCGCGAGCAGGGGTACCCCCAACCGGAGAAGTCCCCCAAGACATCCCCGGAGGCCAGTAGGCGCCCCCCAAGACGCTTCCTGACATTGCCAACTTAGACCTTCGAACCCCTTCGGTGGTTACCTTCACATCACTGTGATCTGCGTCTCTTGCATATGTCCCTTAGGTGCGCAAGAGCCCCGATGCGACGATCGGGGACCCAAGCGTAAGGAAGATGCGCGAGCCGTGTGAAGAGCTTATGTGAGGCTCACGCCGGACTCCAGGGGGACGCCCGTTTTCACCTCAGCGGAATGTGCGCAGCCGGAGGCTGTTCGTGACCACGAACACCGACGAGAAGGCCATGGCGGCGCCCGCGATCATCGGGTTCAGCAGTCCGGCGGCGGCCAGCGGCAGCGCGGCCACGTTGTAGCCGAAGGCCCACACGAGGTTGCCCTTGATCGTGCTCAGCGTCCGCCGCGACAGCCGGATGGCGTCGGCGGCCACCCGCAGGTCCCCGCGCACCAGCGTCAGATCACCGGCCTCGATCGCGGCGTCGGTGCCGGTCCCCATGGCCAGGCCCAGGTCGGCGGTGGCGAGCGCGGCGGCGTCGTTGACCCCGTCGCCGACCATCGCCACGGTCCGCCCCTCGGCCTGGAGCCGCCTGACGGCGTCGACCTTGTCCTGCGGCAGCACCTCGGCGACCACGTCGCCGGGGCCGATGCCGACGCTGCGGGCCACGGACTCCGCGACCGTGCGGTTGTCGCCGGTCAGCAGGACCGGCCTGAGCCCCAGGGCGCGAAGCTGCCGTACCGCCTCGGCGCTGCCGTCCTTGACCGCGTCGGCCACGGCGACGACACCCCGTGCCGCCCCGTCCCAGGCGACCACCACGGCCGTACGGCCCTCCCGCTCGGCCTCGCGCCGGGCCAGGGCCAGCTCCGGCGGCAGGTCGCCGGCCTCCTCCAGCCGGCCCACGGCCACGTCCCGGTCCTCCACGCGCCCGCGCACGCCGCGTCCGGGCACGTTCTCGAAGTGCCCGACCGCGGGCAGCGGCCCGACGCGCTCCTCGGCCCCGGCCGCGATCGCCCGGGCCACCGGGTGCTCGGAGGCGTGCTCCAGGGCGCCGGCGAGGCGAAGCACCTCCTTCTCGTCGACTCCCCGCGCGGCGTGGACCTCCTGGAGGGTCATCCGGCCGGTGGTGACGGTGCCCGTCTTGTCGAGGACGACGGTGTCGACGCGGCGGGTCGACTCCAGCACCTCGGGGCCCTTGATCAGGATGCCGAGCTGGGCGCCCCGGCCGGTGCCGACCATCAGCGCGGTCGGCGTCGCCAGGCCCAGCGCGCACGGGCAGGCGATGATCAGCACCGCGACGGCCGCGGTGAACGCGGCGGTGGCGTCGCCCGTGGCGAACAGCCAGGCCAGCAGTGTGCCGAGGGCGATCAGGATGACCACGGGGACGAAGACGGCGGAGATCCGGTCGGCCAGCCGCTGCACCTCGGCCTTGCCGGTCTGCGCGTCCTCGACCAGCTTCGCCATCCGCGCCAGCTGGGTGTCCGCGCCGACGCGGGTCGCCGCCACGACGAGCCGGCCGCCGGCGTTCACGGTGGCACCGGTGACCGGGTCGCCGACGGCGACGTCCACCGGCACCGACTCGCCGGTCAGCATCGAGGCGTCGACCGCGGAGGCGCCCTCGACGACCGTGCCGTCCGTGGCGATCTTCTCGCCGGGACGGACGACGAACCGGTCGCCCACGGCCAGCGACGCGACCGGCACCCGCATCTCGCGTCCGTCCCGCAGGACGGAGACGTCCTTGGCGCCCAGTTCCATCAGGGCCCGCAGCGCCGCTCCGGCCCGCCGCTTCGAGCGGGCCTCCAGGTACCGGCCGAGCAGGATGAAGGCGACGACACCCGCGGCGACCTCCAGGTAGATCGTCGACGCGCCGTCCGTGCGGGAGACGGTGAGACGGAATTCGTCGTGCATGCCGGGCATCCCGGCGTCCCCGAGGAACAGCGCCCACAGCGACCAGCCGAACGCGGCCAAGGTGCCCACCGACACGAGGGTGTCCATGGTGGCGGCACCGTGCCGGGCGTTGGTGAGGGCCGCCCGGTGGAAGGGCAGGGCGCCCCAGACGACGACGGGCGCGGCCAGCGTCAGGCAGAGCCACTGCCAGTTGTCGAACTGCAGGGCGGGGATCATGGAGAGCAGGACGACGGGAACGGCGAGGACCACGGAGACGACGAGCCGCCGGCGGAGTGTTTCGAGCTCCGCGTCCCGCGGTGCCCGCCGCCCGGCGTCCGGCGCGGACTCCGGCTCGGGCTCGGACCGCGGCGGGGCGGGCTCCTCCGCGGTGTACCCCGTCCTCACCACGGTGGCGATCAGATCGGCGACCTGGACCTCCTGGGGGTGGCTGATCCGGGCCTTCTGCGTCGCGTAGTTCACGGTGGCGGTCACACCGTCCATGCGGTTGAGCTTCTTCTCGACGCGGGCCGCGCAGGAGGCGCAGGTCATCCCGCCGATCAGCAGCTCCACGTCCGCGGTGTGCGGCGCCGCTGCGGGGGTCTCCGCGGTGGTGCGGGTGGTCATGTCCGGGCTCCAGACGACGGACCGGGCCGTACGGAGCCAGTATGAGCTGGTCGGCAGGGCCCGGTCGGGGAACAGATGGGTGCTGCCCGGCCGGTCGTGCGTGGCCGTGGGGTTGCGGGTCAGGCCTTGCCGGCGAGTTCGAAGCCCGCCTCGTCCACGGCGGCGCGCACCGCCTCGTCGTCGAGCGGGGCGGCGGAGACGACGGTGACCTCACCGGTGGAGGCCACGGCCTTCACCGAGCTGACGCCGGGGATCTCGGAGATCTCCGCGGAGACGGAGCCCTCGCAGTGTCCGCAGCTCATGCCGCTCACCTTGTAGACGGTGGTGACGGCGGTGGTCTCGGCGCTCATGGTCGTTCTCCTCGGGGAGGCGGGTGGGGCTGACGTGGCCCACGAGGGACTCACTTCCCTCACACTATACCCCTAGGGGGTATCACTCCAAGGATCGCCGCGGTGCGTCGGTCCGAGTGGTCCCCATGGGACGGCGGCAGGCCACCTGGCCGGGCGGGTACCCCACCGCCCGAGAACCTGGCCGCGGCGCGTACTAGCGTTCCCCCAAGAAAGCGTGACCCCGGGCGCCGGCCCTCTTCCGGCGCCCCGGGACCCTGGACGCGGACGGAAGGCGAGGCGGCAATGCGGGCGGTGGTGTTCGAGCGGTACGGGGAGCCGGCCGAGGTACGGGAGGTGCCGGACCCCCGGCCCGCCGAGCACGGCGTGGTGGTGCGCGTCGAGGCGACCGGTCTGTGCCGCAGCGACTGGCACGGCTGGCAGGGGCACGACCCCGGCATCACCCTGCCGCACGTGCCCGGGCACGAGCTCGCCGGTGTGGTCGAGGCGGTCGGCCCGGGAGTGACCCGCCGACGGCCGGGCGACCGGGTGACCGTCCCCTTCGTCTGCGCCTGCGGGACCTGCGCCTCCTGCGCGGCGGGCGATCAGCAGGTGTGCGAACGGCAGACGCAGCCCGGCTTCACGCACTGGGGCTCCTTCGCCGAGTATGTCGCGCTGGACCACGCCGACGTGAACCTGGTCCCCGTGCCCGACGGCATGTCCTCCGCGACGGCGGCCTCGCTCGGCTGCCGGTTCGCCACGGCGTTCCGGGCGGTGGTCCAGCAGGGCCGGGTGGCGCCCGGCGAGTGGGTGGCCGTGCACGGCTGCGGGGGCGTGGGCCTCTCGGCGGTGATGATCGCGGCGGCGTCCGGGGCGCGGGTGGTGGCCGTGGACGTCTCGCCGCAGGCCCTGGACCTCGCCCGGAAGTTCGGCGCGGCCGCCTGTGTGGACGGCTCGGACGCGGCGGACACGGCGGAGCGGGTCCGGGAGGTGACCGGCGGCGGTGCCCATCTCTCGCTCGACGCCCTCGGCTCGCCCGCCACCTGCGCGGCCTCCGTGAACGGCCTGCGCCGCCGGGGCCGTCACGTGCAGGTCGGGCTGCTGCCCTCCCCGTCGGGCACGACGGCCGTGCCCATGGCCCGCGCGATCGCCCTGGAACTGGAGATCCTCGGCAGCCACGGCATGGCCGCCCACTCCTACCCGCCGATGCTCGCCCTGGTGGACGCCGGAATCCTGCGGCCCGACCTGCTGGTCACCGCGACCATCCCGCTCGCCGCGGCCCCGGACGCGCTGGCGGCGATGGGCACGGCCCCGGGCGCCGGAGTCACGGTGATCGATCCCTGGAGCTGATGGGACGGCGCCCCGCGCGCCCGGGCGGGGCACGCCGTCGCCCCCGTGCCTCCGCCCGGCGGGATCAGGCGCCGCTGCGGCCCCGGTTGCCGGGCCGGGAGGCCGCCCAGGCGCGGACCGTGTCGGCGTACCAGTAGGGCTTGCCGCCCTCCACGTGGTCGGGCGGGGGCAGCAGTCCGTGCTTGCGGTACGAGCGCACGGTGTCCGGCTGCACCCGGATGTGCGCCGCGATCTCCTTGTACGACCAGAGCCTTCGGTCGGTCATCAGTTGCACCCTCCCGCGCGCGCCGCGGCGGCGGCCGGGGAGGCCGTCGGGGGCGCCGGGCGCAGCGCTGGCGATCACCAGCCTGTGTCCCGTGAACGACGGACCCCGAGGAGGGGCAAGGCCCTGTCGTGCGGGTGTGACGCAGGACCCGCCCACCCGGTACATGTGTGACACGACGCGGGTGTTTGTGACAGACCCGACGCAAAGCGGCCCCGCCCCCGCGTGTCCGGGCGGACGACGGACGCCGTCCGGCGGCCGGCCGGACGACACAGGGCCTCGACAGGGGGCAGGCCCGCCGTCCGTGCGCCGCCGCGTGCCCTGCGGGGCGCCGGATGCACGTTCGGCGTCGGCGACGGCGCGTGGACCGCATCCGCGCCGGCCGGCGGTTGTACGGTGCAGACACCGGACGCCACAGCGGACGACGGGTCCCGGACCTCAGCCGGCCCGGTCACCGGCCGGTCCATCCGCCCCGCGGCGCCCGGCATCGATCGCCTCCGGCGCGGGAGGCCGCTTCGCCCTGGCAGGAGCGAAGTGCGAGCGTCGACTCCCCGCCCGCCGCGGCCCGCGCCGGAGGTTCCCGGGCGAGCGTGAGCGGAAGGGGCGCCGGTGATCCGGAACCGCGGAACAGGACGAGGACGGGGACGGCGCCCGGGACGAGCAGGGCGCGTCGCCCCCGCCCCGCCACGGGAGCCGGCTGCCGCGGCCGCCGTGGGCGAGGACCGCGCGCGTGCCGCGCGGGACGCCCGCCCGGGCAGGGGAGACTCCCACATGTGTCTACGCGACGACCGAAACCGCAGACACAGTGTCGGGCGCGCCCGGGGCGCGGGCCTGGTGGGATGTATCCGGGCCGAGACCGCGGCCCGACCGTCGCCGGTCACGGCACGCGAGCCGGACGAACGGCACGACTCGGGCCGACGCCGCCATCTGTGAAGGAGTAACCGGGCATGACGAAGATCGTCAACCACTGGATCGGCGGGAAGACCGTCGAAGGCGCTTCGGGCACGTACGGGCCGGTCACCGACCCGGCGACCGGGGCGGTCACCACGAAGGTCGCCTTCGCGACGGTCGACGAGGTGGACGCCGCGGTCGCCGCCGCCAAGGACGCCTTCGTCACCTGGGGCCAGTCCTCGCTGGCCCAGCGCACCACGATCCTGTTCCGGTTCCGTGCCCTGCTCGACGCCCACCGCGACGAGATCGCCGAGCTGATCACCGCCGAGCACGGCAAGGTGCACTCCGACGCACTCGGCGAGGTGGCCCGCGGCCTGGAGATCGTCGACCTCGCCTGCGGCATCAACGTCCAGCTCAAGGGCGAGCTGTCGACGCAGGTCGCCAGCCGCGTCGACGTGGCCGGGATCCGGCAGCCGCTGGGCGTGGTCGCCGGCATCACGCCCTTCAACTTCCCCGCGATGGTCCCGATGTGGATGTTCCCCGTCGCCATCGCCTGCGGCAACACCTTCGTGCTGAAGCCGAGCGAGAAGGACCCGTCGGCCTCCGTCAGGATCGCCGAGCTGCTGGCCGAGGCCGGCCTGCCGGACGGCGTATTCAACGTCGTCCACGGCGACAAGGTGGCCGTGGACCGCCTGCTGGAGCATCCGGACGTCAAGGCGGTGTCCTTCGTCGGCTCGACCCCGATCGCCCGGTACATCCACACCACCGCCTCCGCCAACGGCAAGCGCGTGCAGGCCCTGGGCGGCGCCAAGAACCACATGCTGGTCCTGCCGGACGCCGACCTGGACGCGGCCGCCGACGCCGCCGTCTCCGCCGCCTACGGCTCCGCCGGCGAGCGCTGCATGGCCATCTCCGCCGTCGTGGCGGTCGGCGCGATCGGTGACACGCTGGTGGAGAAGATCCGCGAGCGCGCCGAGAAGATCAAGATCGGTCCCGGCAACGACCCGGCGTCGGAGATGGGCCCGCTGATCACCGCGGCGCACCGCGACAAGGTGGCCTCCTACGTGGCGAACGCGGCCGCGGAGGGCGCCGAGGTCGTCCTCGACGGCACCGGCCACACCGTCGAGGGCTTCGAGAACGGGCACTGGATCGGCATCTCGCTGCTGGACAGGGTGCCGACCGGCGCGAAGGCGTACCAGGACGAGATCTTCGGCCCGGTGCTGTGCGTGCTGCGCGTGGACACCTACGAGGAGGGGCTGGCCCTCATCAACGCCTCGCCGTTCGGCAACGGCACCGCGATCTTCACCCGGGACGGCGGCGCGGCCCGCCGCTTCCAGCTGGAGGTGGAGGCCGGCATGGTCGGCGTCAACGTGCCGATCCCGGTCCCCGTGGGCTACCACTCCTTCGGCGGCTGGAAGGACTCCCTCTTCGGCGACCACCACATCTACGGCAACGACGGCACGCACTTCTACACCCGCGGCAAGGTGATCACCACCCGCTGGCCCGACCCGGCCGACGCGCCCACGGGCGTCGACCTCGGGTTCCCGCGCAACCACTGAGCGTGACGCGGATCCTCCGTCAGGTCGTCCGGATACCGGACGGCCTGACATTTTTTTACCGCCTCCACTGCGGATGCCGCGCATGCGGGACGAAACGGGTGACGCAGGCTCTTTGATTGCTCAGCCTGCGAAAGCAAGGTCATGGATCTTCAGGGCTTGGTGAATGCCTCGCTGGACCCTCGCAACCTGTGAAAGTGATGTGGGTAGCGTTCCTCCACACGTGCGGATTTCGAAGGCGGACAGGCATTGACGTGATGGTTTTCGTCGGGGTTCCATGCAGCGCCGGGAGCGGACGAGAGCACGTACGACCGAAGCCGCCGGAGGCGATAGCGCTCCCGACCCCCCATCTGCCGCACGCATCGATCGGAACCGCCGCATGACCGACACGCTCCGCCCTGTCGAAAAAGCCGTCCTGGAGACGGCCGACAGCCCCCAGAAGCTGAAGCGCTCCATCGGGGTGGTCGGCGGCACGCTCCTGACGCTCTCGTGCGTGACGCCCGCGTCCACGCTCTTCGTGGTGGTCCCCGACCTGTTCGGCTCGCTCGGCACCGCGACGGCCCTGACGATCGCCATCGGCTCCGTCCTCTGCATCGCCGTGGCGTTCTGCTACTCGGAGCTGGGCACCCTCATCCCCAGCGCGGGCGGCGAGTACGCCATGGTCTCGACGATGGCCGGACGTCTGGCGGGCTGGCTGGTCTTCGTGCTGTCCCTGCTGGTCGTCATGATCGTCCCGCCGGTGATCGCGATGGGCACGGCGGACTACGTGGCGCCGATCGTGCACCTCGACCCCGCCATGACGGGCGCGGGCGTGATGCTGCTGGCCACCCTCGCCGGTCTGCTGGACCTGCGCGCCAACGCCTGGATCACCGGCATCTTCCTGGTCCTGGAGGTGATCGCCGCCGCGGTCGTCGCGTTCCTGGGCTTCGCGCACGGCCACCGCGGCCCGGGCAGTCTGCTGTCCCTCCAGGTGGCCGGCGCGGACGGCCGCACGGACTCCGTCACGGCCATGCTGGTCGTCTCCGGCCTCGCCATCGCCCTGTTCATCACCCAGGGCTTCTCCACCGCCGTCTACCTGTCCGAGGAGCTGGAGCACCCGCGCCGCAACGTCGCCCGCACGGTGCTGGCCACCCTCGCCATCTCCTCCGTCATCATCCTGGTGCCGGTCGTCGCGATCACCCTGGGCGCCTCGAACGTCCAGGAGCTCACCGGCGGTGACCTCAGCGGCATGGTGACCGCCTGGTCCAACTCCGCCGTCGGCACCTTCGTCAGCCTCTGCGTCGCCCTGGCGATCGTCAACGCCGGCATCGTCATGGTCATCCAGAACTCCCGCGTCCTGTTCGCCTCGGCCCGCGACAGGGCCTGGCCGGAGCCGGTGAACAAGGCCTTCTCCCGGCTCGGCCGCTTCGGCTCCCCGTGGGTGTCCACGCTCGCGGTGGGCGTGCCCGGCGCCGTCCTGTGCTTCGTCAACCTGGACACGCTGTACGGCGTCACGGGTGTGTCCGTGACCGCGATGTACCTGCTCGTGGCCGTCGCCGCCCTGCCGGCCCGCCGCGGGTCCCACCGGCACACCCCCGCCTGGCGCATGCCGCTGTGGCCCGCGGTGCCGATCGCGCTGATCGTCGTCCTGGCGTACATCCTGATCCAGCAGGAGGTGCGCTACCTGCTGTGGACCGGGGGCATCACCGCCGTCGCCACCCTCTACTGGGCCCTCTACCTGCGTCCGCGCCGCGACACCCGCTGGCTGGTGACCGTCCCGGAGGACGCCCGGGCCTGACCCCTCCGCCCGCCTCGGACGCGCCTGCGCCACCCGGCCGTTCCGCCGCCCCTGCCCCATCCCGCGCCGCGGGAGGCGGCAGGGGCGACGTCGTTCCCGGCCGCGCCCGCCCGCCCCAGGGACGCCCCGGTGCTCCGCGGAATTCGGTGACCGCCGGGCCCTTCCCCGTGCGGGGCGGTCCAACCGGGTGAATGTGCGCTACCAAATCGCGTGCGCCCGGTTGATGAAGCAGTAGGGCATGCGGCGCCACGAGAAAGGAACACGCAGTGCTCGAGAAGGCGATGTCGCCCGTCTGCCTTGCGCCGTCACGTGTTCGCCCCGTACGCGCGGCGGGAAATCCCGCCGCGCCCCCCGAAGCGGCCCTGCTCGTCCGGGTTCCGTTGCGCACTTCCGGTGAGCGAGTGCGGGACACGGGCCATTTCCCCACGCGGAACCGGCGATCGGCCGGGAGTGCGAGAACGACCGGCCGCCTGACGCGCCGGCCCCTTCCGGCGGAGTCACCGCCGCCCTCGACCGTCGAGCTCCGTGCCGAGGCCGGCTCCCCCCACTCTTCGAAGAGGAAGACCACTACATTGCGACAGACCCTGAGCAGGGGAGTGTTCACGGCGGCCGCCGCCACGGGCATTCTTTCTCTGTACGCCGGCTCCGCCCTCGCCGACTCGCACGCGGCGGGAGCCGCCGTGGACTCCGGCGGTCTGCTGTCGGGGAACACCGTGCAGTTGCCGGTCGAGGTGCCGGTGAACCTGTGCGGCAACACCGTCAGCGTGGTCGGGGCACTGAACGACGCGCTCGGCAACGACTGCAGGAACGGCGCGGAGAGGCCCTCGGACGACCACTCCGACGATGACTCCGACGACGAGCAGGAGGAGACGCAGGCGCCGCCCACCGACGACTGCGAGACGCCTCCGCCCTCCGACACCCCCGCCCCGACTCCCCCCGCCGACGTCGACACGCCGCGCCCCACCCCGCCCGCCGTGCCGAGCACCTCGACGCCGCCCGCGGCAGAGCAGCCCGGCGAGCCGCCGCAGCTGGCCGAGACCGGCACCAAGTCCCTGCTGGCGGCCTCGGCCGCCGGCGCGGCCCTGATCGCCGGCGGGGCGACGATGTACCGCCGGGGCCGGGCCGCCGCCCGCCGGTAGCCGCCCCGGGTGCCCGGACGGGCAGCCGTCCGGGCACCACGGAGCGCCGCCGCAGTCCGCCCACGTCAGTGCGACACGGGCGGGCTGCGGCGGCCGCGTGCCCACCCGCGGACCGCGGACGGCCGCGCGGAGCCCCGCGTCAGGGGCGCACCGGCGACGGCGACGCGTGCCGGCTGCCGCTCGCCGGCCCGGGCACCATCCAGCCCGCCGGAGCCGTCCTCAGCCGTCGGCGTACCCCCCGGACGAGCGTCCCCGCCGTGAAGGTCGCGCCGTGGACGAAGCGCATGGCCGGGCCGAAGCCGGAGGCGGTCACCAGGCCCGCGAAGAACAGGCCACGCCGGGAGGACTCGAACTCGCGCCCCACCTGCGGGGACCCGTCGGGCAGAGCCGCCAGCGTCCCGCGCAGGTCGGCCGAGAGCATGCCGAGCCGGTCGCAGCGCGCCCGGAACCCCGTCGCGGCGACGACGTGCTCGGTCTCCAGGCTGCGCGGCGCACCGTCGCGGCTCACGATGTCCAGCCGCACGCCGCCCGCCACCGCGCACGCCGCGGCGATCTCGTGACCCGGCAGCAGCTCCACCGCGCTCTCCACCCGGTCCCGCACCCACCACGCGCCCGCCGGGCCCAGCGCGGTGGCGGCGATGCGCGCCCGCGTCGGCTCCGGCAGGCGCCGGAAGAGACTGGGCCGCTCGGAGTAGAACCAGTTCCGCCAGCCGGGGCCCAGACCGCTGTGCGGGGAGCGCACCGACTGCCACCACGGGCGCTCCCAGGGCGGCGGCACGTCGTTCCACACCAGCCGGTCCGCCCGCGCCAGCACCCGGACGCGCGTGCCCTGCTCGGCGAGCAGCGCCGCGGTCTCCAGCGCCGCCTGGCCACCGCCGACCACCGTGACGTCCTTGCCGCGGAACCGGCCGAGGTCGCTGTGGTGGCTGCTGTGCGTCACGAGCGCGGGGTGCAGCCCCCGCAGCGCCGCCGGGACCTCGACGAACGGCATCACGCCGACCGCCATCGCCACCGTCCGCGCGTGCAGGGTCTCGCCGTCCTCGGTGACCGCCGCGAATCCGCCGGGGGCCGCCCCCACCTCGGTCACGGTGCGCTCGTCCACCTCCGGCACGGCGTGGCGCGCGAACCACAGGCCGTACGCGGCGAACGCCTCCACCGAGATCGGGTGCGCGTGACGGGCCGGCAGCCCGTGCTGCGCGCAGTACGCGTCCAGGCGCCAGCGCCCCTGCGGGTCGGAGAGGTTCGACGCCCACGGCTCCGACTTCAGCAGCATCCCGCGGGGCATGTGGTCGCGCCACGACGCCATGGGCCGGCCGAACACGCGCAGGTTCAGCCCGGCGGCCGCGGCGTGGGACGCGATCGACAGGCCGTACGGGCCCGCGCCCACCACCAGAAGGTCGTACATCATCGACTGCTCGCTTTCTCGTTGTCGGTCAGGGAGGGGGAGGGCACCCGGGGCGCGGGACGCGGCCCGGGAACCGTCGCCGCGCTCAGCCGCTCCTGCAGCCGGCGGGACACGTGCCGGCACCACAGGGCCCACATCGCCCGCCCCGGAGCGCGGTCGTCCGGGGCGTGCCAGGCCAGTTCGCGGCCGCCCGGCGCCGTCCGCAGCGCGGCCAGGGGCGCGTAGTTCTCCACCACGAAGGCCCGTCCGGCCAGCGGCGCCCCCTCCGGGAACGGACGGTCTGTCAGATCCAGGTGAAGGGCGCGTACGACGTCCAGGCCCGCGCTGTCGGTGAAGAGCCGGAACTGGGCGCCGGGGCGCGGGTTGAAGTCGAGCAGGTGGTACCGGCCCGTCGTGCCGCAGCGGCGGAAGTCGAGGTCGAACACGCCGCGGTAGCCCAACTCGCCGGTCAGCCGCTCGGCCAGCGTCCGCACCTGCGGGTTGGGCGTCCAGCAGCCGACCGCGGTCAGCCCCGCCCCCCGCGGCCAGGCCAGCTGCTTGCGGCCCGGACCGCCCGCGCGCACGGCGCCCGAACGGTCGGCGTAACCGTGGAAGAACCAGTCCCGGTCCGGTCCCGGCGCCAGGTACGCCTGCAGCAGCAGCCGGCTGCCCGCCTCCTCGGAGCGCAGGTACAGCTCCCGAGCCTGCTGCACGGAGCGCACCAGCATCGTGCTGCGCAGGCCGCTGCCGGCGGGCAGCAGCCAGGGGCGGCTCCACTTGGCCACCAGCGGCAGTCCGAGCCGGCGTGCGCCGGCGGCGGCCTCCGCGGGGCTGCCGGGAACCAGCGTCACCGGGTGGGGGACGTCCGCGGACGCGCACACGGCGGCCAGTTCCTCCTTGTCGGCGACACGTTCCGCCAGCGTGGCCGGCATCGCCGGCAGCAGGTAGGAGGGTGCGAGGTCGTCCCGCATCCGGCCCGCGGCGATCGCGGTCGCGTCGTCCATGGGGACGAGGACGGCGGGGCGCCCGATCCGGTCGGCCACGCGGCGCAGCACGGCGAGGATGTCGTCCGGGGACGCGCCCGGCAGCGGCGGGGCATGCATCTGCCGCACGTAACGCGACCTGCTCACGGGACTTTCCGCGGAATCGGCGACGACGTGCACTTCCACTCCCGCCCTGCCGAGCGAACGCACGGCACCGAGCGTTCCGTGGTGGAAGGGATTCCGGTCGATCCGCACCAGTACGGCGGGAACACCGGTGTCGAGCAGCGACACGAATTCACTCTTCTTTCGTTTCGGCTCCCCCGTGCGGGGGAGCGGGGCACGCAAAAGCCGCAGTGACGGTGGCGCCGCCGGCTTTCCTGTGCCTGACTTCATATGACTGTCCGTCAATTGTGAAAACTTCGGCAAAAGGCCGGACGAGAGCGAAAGGAAGGAGCAGGCATGGCCCTACGGCACAAGCGGGCCCGAATTTGCCGGCTGGCTGCGGGCGCGGTGGTCGTCGCGGCCTCCGCCACCCTGGCGTCCGGGCCCGCGGCGGGGGTGGAGGTGCTGCGAGCCACCGGTCCTGACGCTCCCGTCCCGCCCCCGGCGGTGCCCGCGGCGACCGCCCCGGCCGCTGCCGCGGCACCCACGGACACGCCCGTGTTCCCCCCGCTGCCGCCCGTGCCCTGGCTGCCGAACGCGCCCCAGCTGCCGACCCTGCCCCCGGCGCTCGTCCCGCTGCCGCAACAGACCACGGCCATCGGTGCCTTCCTCGGCTCCGACGCCGGTGGCGTGGGGCGCATCGCGTCGCTCAGCCGCTGGCTGGGCGACGCCGAGATCCGCGTCGGGCACACCTACCTGCCCGGCAACCGCTGGAGCGACATCGAGGGCGACGTCAGCTTCCTCGACGCCTGGGCGCGCTGGCGCAACGAGAGGCCCGAACGCATGTTCGTCCTCAACGTGCCCCTGCAGGAGCGCAACGAGGCGGGTCTCTCCGACGACGAGGTCGGGCAACTGCTGCGGCAGGGCGCGGCCGGGGCGTTCGACCATCACTTCCGCGCACTCGCCGAGCGGCTGGTCCGGCTGAAGGTGCCGGACACGGTCCTGGTGCTCGGCTGGGAGATGAACGGCGTGACGTACTCCCACCGCTGCGGACCGGACCCGGAGGCCTGGAAGCAGTACTGGAACAGGATCGTCACCACGATGCGCTCGGTGCCGGGCCAGCGGTTCCGCTTCGACTTCGCGCCGAGCCGCGGCCTGGACGCCGTCGCGTGGACGCGCTGCTATCCGGGTGACGACACGGTGGACATCATCGGCATGGACTCCTACGACCAGCCGGCCCGGCTGTCGTTCGACCAGCAGGTGACGGAGCCCTACGGGCTGCAGGCACATGTGGACTTCGCGGCGGCCCACGGCAAACCCATCTCCTATCCCGAATGGGGGCTCTTCCGGAACGGCGACAACGCCGAGTACGTGCGCCGGATGCTGGCGTGGATGGACGACCACCGGCCGCTCTACCAGGCGCTCAGCGACTACTGCCCGCACGGTGTGTGGCGGTGCGGGGACAACCCGAAGGCGTCCCGCGTCTACCGGTCCGTGCTCTTCGGCCGCACCGGAGGGACGGTGCCGGGCCTGCCGCCCGCGCCCGCCACGCCGCAGCGCCCGAAGGGCTGCTCCCCGCTGGACCTCGGCGGCTGGGTGGAGTACTGGCTCGGCGGGACGCTTTGCATCCGCTTCGACTGGTGGTCGCGCGAGCGCTAGCGCGTCCGCCGGTCCGGCCGGTGGCGGCCGGCCCGCCTCGGGGTCCGCCGCCACCGCGCACCGCCCGCACCCCCGTGCCCGGCCCGGCGCCGGCTCGCCGGGCCGGCTCCCGCCGGGCCCGGCGCCGGCCGCGCGCACGGCGGTCACCGCTTCGCCTTCGCCACGGTGGCGGGAGCGGTGGCCGGGCCGGGAACCGAGGCGGCGGGCGCGGGCCCCTCGTCCTGGCCGGTGCGCCGGGGCCGCACCAGCAGGGCCAGACCGCACAGCAGCCCGCCCGCGCTCGCGCCCACCAGCGAGGTCACCACCGCCGACGCGGACGTCGGCTCGGTCGGCCTGACCGCGCGCGAGAACTGCACGAGCTGGACGTGGGTGCTGTCCTTGGCGGCGTTGGCCTGCCGGGTCAGCGCGCGGGAGACGGCGTTGGCCATGTCGGAGGCGAGGGCCGGACGCGAGGAGGTCGCCGTCACGGCCACCATCGGAGCGTCCGGCGAGGTCGCCGCCCGCACGCTCTCCCGCAGCGTGCGCACCGGCACGCCCGCCCGGTCCTGGGCCTCCGCCAGCACCGCGAGCTGGGTGGCGACCCGGCCGTACGCCTGCGCGAAACCGAGGGCGGAGTTCGCGTCGGACTTCGGGGTCGGCACGGCGACGACGTAACTGGTGGCCGTGTACGTGTCGGGTGTCAGCAGGCCGTACGCGCCGCCGAGCAGGCCGGCGGCGAGGGTGCCGGCCGCGAGCAGCGACCAGGACGGCAGCGTCCTGACACGGGCCAGGGACAGGCGGCGCTGACGGGTCGGGGTGTCGGTCATGACGGGCTTGCTCCCGAAGGTGAGAGGGGGGATGACGACGAGCTGGAGACCGCTGCCGCGTACACGCCCATGAGCCGGGTCGCGCTGCGGGTGATGCTGTAGCGGTGCGCGGCCTCCGGGGACGTGCGCGGCCGGGGTCCCGCCGCGCGGACCGCGGCGATCTCCCGGGCGTACTCCTCGGGGCCGCCCCGCACGCGCCGGGCGCCCGCGGCGGCCGACTGCGGCAGGTCCTCGATGGCGGGGCAGGAGGCGTAGAGGACGGGCAGGCCGCAGGCCATCGCCTCCACGGCCGCCAGGCCGAAGGCCTCGTCCGTGGACGGCGACGCGAGCAGGTCCATCGCGGCGGTGAGTGAGGGCAGGTCGGGGCCGGGGGAGCCGTCCGGGACGTAGGGGCGTTCGCCGGTGAACAGCACGCGCCCGGCCACCCCGGCCTCGTGGGCCGTGCGGCGCAGGACGTGCTCCTCGGGGCCGCCGCCCACCAGCAGCAGCCAGCAGTCGTCCGGAAGCCGGGTGAGCGCCTGGACCAGGACGTCGAACCGCTTGCCGGGGGCGAGCCGGCCCACACCGCCGACGACGTACGCGCCCTCCGGCAGGCCGAGGCGCCGCCGGGTGCGCTCGCGCCGCTCCGGGTCGAAGCGGAAGCGGTCCAGGTCGATGCCGTTCGGGACGACCTCGATGCGGGGCGCGGGCACGCCCCACCGCTTCAGCCGGTCGGCCACCGCCGGGGAGACGGCGACCGTCGCCGAACCGAGGCGCTCGCTGGCGAGGTACAGCGTCCGCACCCCCGCCGTCAGCCGGCGCCCCTCCATCTGCGAGTCGCCCAGCGAGTGCTCGGTGGCGACGACCGCGCGGACGCCGGCGACACGCGCGGCGAGCCGGCCGTAGACGCAGGCCCGGTACAGGTGTGTGTGCACCAGGTCGTAGCCGCCGGAGCGGATCACCCGGACCAGGCGCGGCAGCGCGGCCAGGTCGCGATTGCCGCTCATGCCGAGGTGCACCACCCGCACCCCGTCGGCGGCCAGGCCTTCGGCGACCGCGCCCGGGTTGGTGAGGGTCACGACGTCGCAGTCGACGGGCAGGTGCCGCAGCAGCAGCCGCAGTTGCTGCTCGGCGCCGCCGACGCCGAGCCCGGTGATGATGTGCAGCGCCCTCATCTCACACGCCCTCCACCGCGCGCCGGCGCAGACGGTGCAGACGGTGCTTCAGGTGCAGGCGCCAGGCCGTGTCGTTCTGCCCGACGTGCACGCGCGGCAGGGCGTGCGTCCCGGTCAGCGAGCCGGGGTCGATGGCGCAGGCGTACGCGTAGCCGGCCTCCCGCACGGCCTCGGCGGCGCGGGCGTCGACCGTGCCGTACGGGTAGCAGAAGCCGTCGACCCGGGTGCCGGTCAGCTCCTGGAGCAGCGCGCGGCTCTCGACGGCTTCGGCCTTGAGGGTGAGGTCGTCGGCCCGGGTCAGGTCGACGTGCGTCAGCCCGTGGGAGCCGATCTCCACCCCCTCGGCGGCCGCCTGCCGGATGCCGTCCGCGGTCAGCAGCGGCTTGCGCGGGCCGAGCGGGTCCCAGGCGTTGTCGCCGCCGAGCCGTCCCGGCAGCACGAACAGGGTGGCGCCGCAGCCCCTGCGGCGCAGCACCGGCAGCGCGTCGGTGAGGAAGTCGGCGTAGCCGTCGTCGAAGGTGAGCCCGACCAGGCCGCGCCCCGCGCCCCGGGCGCGCGCGGCGAGCAGCTCGGCCACGGACACGCCCCGCAGCCCGCGCCGGCGCAGCCACACCAACTGCCGGTCGAGCCGCTCGGGCGTGACCGTGATGCGGTAAGGGTCGTCCGAGCAGTCGCCCACCGAGTGGTACATCGCCACCCACGGGCCCGGGCCCGGGCCCGGGCG
The DNA here is from genome assembly GCF_053587115.1 of Streptomyces sp. NPDC003697. Taxonomy (NCBI): domain Bacteria; kingdom Bacillati; phylum Actinomycetota; class Actinomycetes; order Kitasatosporales; family Streptomycetaceae; genus Streptomyces; species Streptomyces sp. NPDC003697. The sequence continues at coordinate 89,497 of NZ_JBSFNN010000012.1, read as the reverse complement.
GGGGACGGGGAGTCTGCCGGTGTCGACGGGACTAGCGGAAGCGGCCATGAGTGAGCTTTCGTGTGAGGGTGCGCGCGGAGCGCAGTGCGGATGCGTGGCCCTGGGCGCCCAGGGCCACGGCGAGCGGGACGAAGACGACGGTCACGGTCAGGCAGCCGGCCACCAGGCCCGCCACCGGGGAGTCCGGCCGGCCGGCCACGAACGCCCCGGCGACGGTCGCGACGACCGCGGCGCGCACGGGCCTGCTCAGCTCGGCCAGCACCTGCCGGATCCGCAGGGAGAGGCTCTGGGGGCCGGTCCGGTGGCCCGTGCGCAGCCCGGCGAGGAGCAGGGCGGCCGTGACGGTGATGCCCAGCGCGTTGGCCGCGGCGATCCCCGTCACGCCCCAGGCGCCCACGGTGGCGGCTCCCATCCAGGACGTCACGGTGATGCCCACGGTCATCGCGCCGACGGGGTACCAGCTGGGCCGGCCCGCCGAGAAGTAGGAGCGGACCAGGGCGCCCACCAGGGTCTGGCCCAGCAGCCCGAGGGCGTACACGCGCATGACGCCCGCCGTGGCCGCGGTGTCGTCGCCGGTGAACGCGCCGCGCTGGAAGAGCAGTTCGGTGAGCTGCGGGGCGCAGGAGATCACCACGCACATGCCCAGCAGCACCAGCCCCGAGGCCAGGGCCAGATCCCGCTGCACGCGGTTGCGGGCCCGTTCGGTGTCGCCGTCCGCCAGTGCCCGCGCCACCACCGGGAAGGTGACGGTGCACAGCATCAGCGACATCGTCATCGGAATCTGGGCGACCTTCTGCGCGTAGTTCAGATGCGAGATGGCCCCGGCGGGCAGGCCGGACGCGAGGAAGCGTTCGACGAGGACCTGCGACTGGCGGACCAGCGCGAACAGGAGAACGGCGGCGATCAGGGCGAGCTGCATCGGCCGTTCTTCGGTGTCGGCCCCGGTCCCGCGCGGCGCCTGGGTGCGCGACGTCAGCTGCCGCCACAGCGAGGGGACCTGCACCGCCACCATCAGGCAGCCGCCCGCCGCCACCCCGACGGCGGCGGAGCGCACGCCCCAGCTCCCGCCGAACAGGAACATGGCGGCGACGATGCCGGTGTTGTAGGCGACGTAGATCGCGGCAGGCGCGAGGAAGCGGCGGTGTGCCCGCAGGGCGGCGCTGCAGTACCCGGCGAGCCCGAAGGTCAGTACGCAGGTCGCCGTGAGGCGGGTGCAGTCGGCGGCCAGCCGCGGCTCGGGCAGGCCGGGTGCCAGGGCCCGCACGAGGTAGGGGGCCACGGCGGCGACCAGCGCGGCCAACGCGGCGAGGGCGAGGCACAGGCGGGGCAGGGTGGCGGCGACCAGGGCACGGACCGGTTCCCCCGCGGCGCCCCGGGCGCGGCGGGCCAGCGCCATGCTGAACGCCGGGATCAGCACCAGCGCCAGCCCGTCCTCGATGAGCAGGGTGGCGGCGAACTCCGGCACGGTCCACGCGACCAGGAAGGCGTCCGTGTCGCTGCCGGCGCCGAACAGCCGCGCCAGGGCCTGGTCGCGCACCAGGCCGAGCACGGAGCCGGCGATGGACAGCGACGCCGTGACAAGCGTGGCCCTGGCGAGGAACTTCCGGGAGGTCGAGGTCGGATCGGCACCGTCCCCGGCCGGGGAGGCGGCGGCACGCGCCGCGGGGACGGTCGGGGTGCCGCCCGTCGCCGACTCGCTGCTGTGGGAAGGCTTCACCGTCATCGCGCCACGGCCTCCTCGAGGCGCCCGCGCGCCGCGGCCGGCGCGGCGGCGGGCGCGGGGGGCGCGGCGGCGCTCCCGGGCCGGTCGCCGGCCAGCGCCCACCACGCCGCGAGCCCCAGGACCATGGCGGTCAGCACGGTCGAGGGACCGCCGATGTCCCCGTACACGAAGTCGGTCAGCTGCCAGACCAGCAGCCCGCAGGCGACCAGCCCGCAGTCGAGTCCCGCCCGGCGGTCGCGGACGCGCAGCATCCTGCGCAGCCCGCACACCAGCAGCGCCAGCCAGCCACCGGCGAGCGTGAGCAGGCCGACCAGGCCCTGCTCGCTCAGCACCAGCAGGTACATGTTGTGCGGCGACAGCAGGGCCTGCCTGTGGTACGCCGACCCCGCGCCCGCGATCTCGCTGCCCGACGACAGCGCCAGGGTCGCGTGGCCGTCCCGGTACTCGGGGAAGCCCTTCAGGCCCACACCGGTCAGCGGGTGCTGGCGCCACATGCCGGTGGCGGACGCCCACAGCGTGTACCGGTCGACGACGGAATGGTCGGGGGCGTCGGTGACCTGCGCGATGCTGTCGATCCGCTCCTGCAGCAGTGCCGAGCCGAAGCCGAACCCGCCCACCAGGATGACGCCCGCGGCGGCGGTGGCCGCGGCGACCTTCAGCGCGCGCCGCACCCCGGCCAGCACCAGCTGCAGGGCACAGGCCAGGGCGGTCGCGATCCAGGCGCCACGACTGAAGGAGAGCGCGAGCGGCGCCAGCAGCGCCACGGCGCACCCGGCGGCGATCGTCCGCTGCCGCACCGGCGACCGGCCCAGCGCGATCCCGACCGCGCACACCAGGCCGAGGGCGACCGCCCCCGCCATGCCCATCACGTCCTGCGCCCCGAAGGTGCCGACCGCCCGGATGTCCTCGCCCTGGTAGGAAGCGCCGGTCCGGGTGACGTACTGGTGGACGCCCAGGGCCCCCTGGCACAGCGCGAGCCCCACGAACGACCAGGCGAGGACCCGGAAGTCCGCCCGGTCGCGGATCAGCAGGAGCACCGCCGCCGGGACGAGCACGAAGATCTGCAGGTAGCGGCCGAGACCGCCGAGCCCGGCCCCCGGCGAGGAGGCGCCCATGGCGGCGAGCGCGAGCCCCACCACCGGCAGGCCCAGCACCAGGGCCGCCGCCGGCGACAGGGAGCGCCTGCGCTCCCGCACCAGGCGGATCACGCAGTACACCACCACCAGCCCGGACACCACGTCGGCGGGCCCGGCCCCGCCGGGAGTCAGCGGCAGGGCCAGCAGGACCAGCACGGCCACCATGGGCAGGACCGGCGTCAGCGCGGCCGCCCGGTGCGGGAGCCGTGTCAGGGCGTGGCTCACGTATCTCAGCTCCCCGTCGGGCGGACCAGCGAGGCCGCGGTGCGCAGCAGGATGCAGACGTCCTGCCACAACGACCAGTCGTCGATATAGGCGTTGTCGAAGCGGCTGCGGTCCTCGATCGAGGTATCGCCGCGCAGTCCGTTGACCTGCGCGAGGCCGGTGATGCCGGTCCGCATGCGGTGACGGGCCGCGTAACCGGCGTAGGTCTGGCTGAACTGCGAGACGAAGTAGGGGCGTTCGGGCCGCGGTCCGACCAGGCTCATGTCGCCCCGGAGCACGTTCCACAGCTGGAGCAGCTCGTCCAGCGAGGTGCGCCGCAGCATGCGGCAGAACCGCCGCATCTCGTTCTCGTTCGCCACGCTCCACCGGGTCGCGGACTCGTGCTCGTCGACCGGGCGGTGCGTACGGAACTTCAGCAGCGTGAACGGCTTGCCGTCCTTGCCGATGCGCTCCTGCCGGAACACCACGCCCGGCCCGTCGCAGAGCCGCAGCGCGACCGCGAACGCCAGCAGCAGGGGGCTGATCAGCAGCAGCAGCGTCCCCGACACGAGGATGTCCAGGGTCCGCTTGCCCGCACTGTCGGGGCGCGTGGGGGACAGGTCCAGGCGCCGGCAGGCGAACCCGGCCAGCCGATCCTTCGCGGGGCACGTCGGGGAGTCGGCGTCCAACTCCCACACCGTGCAGCCCGACTCGGCCAGCTCCCGCAGCAGCGGCCCCTGCTCGGTGCGCACGGAGGGGTGGACGGCCAGCACCGTCCGCACCCCGTTCTGGATGACCGCGCGCTTGACCTCCTCACCGGTGGTCAGCACCGGAAGGCCCTCGGCGCCGTCCGGCTGCTCGGCGACGACCCCCACGGGCCGCACACCGCACCCCGGGTGCCGCAGCACGGCGGCGGCCACGCGCTGCGCGGTCGCCGCCGGGCCGACCAAGAGGGCGGTGTGCGGGTGGCGCAGCAGCTTGGCGCGCCGGCGGCCGTGCACGGCGCCGCGTAGCACGCAGCCCGCGGCCGCCTGCAGCGCGAGGCCCGTCAGCACGGTGCCGGCGGACAGGTCCTGCCGCGGCGGGCACATCGTGGCGAGCGCCGCCAGCAGCAGCCAGGCCGCCGCCATGCGTCCCCACAGGGCGGGCAGTTCCTCCAGCAGCCTCGGCACGGGCGGCAGGCCGTCGCGCGGGCGCAGCACCAGCGAGGCGACCGGCAGCAGGGCGACGACGAGCGGATGGCACCCGGTCCCGCTGAGCGCCAGGGTGCCCACCACGGCGGCGGTGCCGTCCGCGACGAGCAGCGGCACCGGCGAGACCGGCCGTGCCGCGGGCCGTGGGGCGGGGAACCTCACACCGGCCGGAGTGCCGCGCGGCGGCACGACCGAGACGGGCGAGGACTGGTGGTCCCTCGGCTGCACGCCGGGGGAGTGGATGGTACGTTCGGCGGTCACGAGTGGTTCGACTCCCTGTGCTCAGTGGGCTCGAAGCGCTGTCCGGTCCGGTTCGCCTCGGTGCCACGACCTGTGTCGAGCGGCCGACCGTGCTGTGTGCTGAACGCCTGCGCGCGCTCGGCCGCTGGGGACGGGCCCGCCCTCTCGGTGGCGGGCCCGGTGCCGAGCACGTCGCGGTAGACGTCCGCGACCGCCTCGGCGGTGTGCCGTACGTCATGGGTGCAGAGCACGTGCCGGCGGGCCTCGTCGCCGAGCGACGCGCGCAGCGGCGGGTCGAGCAGCAGCCCGGTCACGGTCTCGGCCAGTGCCGCGGGGTCCTCCGGCGGGACCAGGCACCGTGCGGCGGAGGAGGGCGGCAGGCTCTCGCGCGCCCCGTCGACGTCCGTGACCACCACGGGCCGTGCGCAGGCCATCGCCTCCAGCGGGGCCAGCGCCATGCCCTCCCAGCGGGAGGGCAGGACGACCACGTCGGCGGCCTGGTACCAGGGGCAGGCGTCCGCGACGGCTCCCGTGAACAGCACGGAGGCCGGCGCGTCCGCCCCCAGCCGGTCGCGGTCCGGGCCGTCGCCGACCAGGACGAGGCGGGCGTCGGGCACCTCGCGCACGACGGCCTCCCACGCCCGCAGCAGCACGTCCTGCCCCTTCTGCCGGCACAGCCGCCCCACGCACACGGCGAGCGGCGCCGACGGGGAGACGCCGGCGAGGGGTGCGAGACCGGCCCGCACGGCGCCGGCGGCGGCCGGGCGGAAGCGCCCCGGGTCGATGCCGTTGGGGACGACCGTCCACCGGCCGGCGATCCTGGCGCGGACGCCGGTGGCGCGTTCCGCCTCGCTCACGCAGACCACCCGCGCGGCCCAGCGCGCCCCCCACCGCTCCCACCTGAGCGCGAGGGCCGAGGTCGTCCCGCCGACCGCCTCGAACGACCAGGCGTGCGGCTGGAAGACCGTCGGGATCCGGCCGCGCACCGCGAGCCGGCCGGCGAGCCCGGCCTTGGCGCTGTGCGCGTGCACCAGGTCGGGGCGCACGTCGTCGATCAGCCGTGCGAGGTGCCGCACCTCCCGCACGAGCGACGGGCCCGGCGACCGCGTGGCCTCCCAGCCCCGCACCTGCGCGCCCAGCGCCCCGAGCCGGGCGCTGAGCTCGCTGTCGGGGCAGGCCGCGACGACGTCCAGCCCGTCCGCCAGCTGGGCGCGGACCAGGTCCGTCACGACGCGGGCGACCCCGCCGTCCACCGGTTGGGTCACGTGCAGGACCCGCGGCCGGGTACCGGCGGGCGGCACGTCCGTATGCGCGGTCTCTTTGTTCACGGCAGCGCTCCGGGCTGGTCGCACCGCGCTCACTGCCGGGCGTCGACGGCGGCGAAGAGCACACCGGCCCACGCTGCGTCCCGCTGGGAACGGAGCCGCAGGGTCACCTGGTCGCCGGCGCGGCGCCACCCCCTGCCGAGGTCGAAGACGTCGGAGTCGTAGCCGAGGGTGTGCGGGTAGGCCGGCTCGCGCGCGGAGGACATCGACTGCGGCTCGCTGATGGTGGAGTTCAGGACGTCGCCGTAGGGATTGGCGGAGTCGGTGAGCTCGGTGGAGTCGGACTCGAAGCCGGACTGACCGGTCGTCAGGACCAGCGAGTCGCCGGTGGTGCGGCGGTCGCCGTTGTACGCCACGACACCCGCTTGGCCCCCCGCTCCGGCGGGGAAGGCCGCGTCGCGCAGCCGCAACTCCTGCCCACCGGACTGTACCGGGGCGAAACCGTCCCAGAGGGCGAGGTGCCGCAACGGCTCCGCCGCGTTCTCGTAGGCCACCACCAGCGTCCAGCCGCCCCACGCCCCGGCCGCCGACCTGCCGCTGGCCACGTTGACCTGTGCCACGGTGTACAGGCCGGCACCGCTGTCGCGCACCAGCCCCGTCACGTCGGCCGACGCCTGGAAGGCGTCCACGTCGTCCGTCACGCGGTGCCCGACGACCGTGTCCGCGACGACCTGCTTGTACTCCCCGCCCGGTTCCGCGATCAGCACCCGCCCGTTGTCCTCCGCCGGCTTCTGCTCGCCCACACGCAGGTTGCCGCCCCAGTACAGGCGCGCGTAGGTCACCTGGGAGCCGGAGGGCAGGCGGACCTGCGCACGGGAGGAGTTGTAGGTGTTCGGGTCGCGGTCGACGTCGACGTAGAACATGTCGAAGCCGCCGTTCACCCCCCTGCCGTCCTGGGCGGCCGAGCACCCCCTCTCGCTCGAGCGGCAGGTGATGGAGGTGTTGGCCGCGCGCACGATGCCCCCGTGCAGGAGCGCGCGGTACCGCTGGTCGAACGCGAGGCTGCTCGCCTCCGGCGCGGGCGCCGCGGCGGCCGGGAGGCCGCCGGATGACCACATCGCTGCAATGGCGAGGACGCCCGCTGTCGCGCCGCGAACCAGCGGAACCAGAGAATGGCGCATGACCGTCGTTGCCCTTTCGGAACAGGTGGCGGTGGCAGGCGGCGGCACCCGTGCGATGCGTCCGCCCGGAGGGATGCGTGGGAGGAGCGCAACTCTAGTCAGCGAGCGGACAAATACCGCGAAAGGAATATAAATCAGAAAAATGTGTCGGAATCGTGAATGCGGCCACACGGCTTCGCCGCGACGCGCGGGGGCTCTGGGGCTGTGCGCCAACGATGTGGTTCCGCGCGGTCGTTCGGCCCGGACGGTGAGTGGGCCGTGAGCGCCGGCCGGCCCGGCGCCGGCTTCGCGCCCGCAGCGACGCGGGCGGCACCGACCGCCACCCGGCGCCCGCCCCCCGGTGCCGGCGGCCGTCCCCCGGTGCCGGCGGCCGTCCCCCCGCTGGCCGAACTGCCCGGATCCCAGCGGAAAGGACACTGCCGTTCCCCCGTTCGGGGCGGGAGCGCGGCCGGCCCGAACGGTTGTGCTGCCGGTCTCCGCACGGCAGCACGACTGATCTCATATGAGGACTTGCAATCTTCGGCGTTTCGGGTTTCCCGTCCGGTCAGGGCTCGTTAGGCACGACGACAGAGTCCCCTCCGGCAACCTTCGTTGCCGCGGAAAGGAACACGATGAAGTCCCTGAAGGCTGCCGCCGTCCTTGCCGGATCCCTGATCGCTGCCAGCGTCGGCGCGCCTGCGTTCGCCGAGGGGGCCGTCGCCCCGAGTGCTCCGGCGGCTCCGAGCATGCCCGACATGCAGGCCGCTCCCGCTGCGCAGAGCGCTCCGGTGGCCCAGGCCGCGCCGATGACCCAGACAGCGCCGGCGTACCAGGCCGCGCCGATGACTCAGGCCGCTCCGGTGTACCAGTCCGCGCCGATGACTCAGGCCGCTCCGGTGGCCCCGTCCGCGCCGATGACGCAGAGCGCTCCGGTGGCCCCGTCCGCGCCGATGGCCCAGAGCGTCCCAGCGGCTCCGGTGGCGCAGGCCGCGCCCGCGGCCCCGGCGGCTCCGACGGCCGCTGCTGCTCCGATGGCGCCGAGCGCTCCGGTGTACCAGTCCGCTCCGGTGGCCCAGGACGCGCCCGCGGCTCCGAGCGCTCCGGTGGCGCAGAGCACCCCTGTGGCTCTGATGGCGCAGGGCGCGCCGGCGGCCCCGAGCGCGCCCGCGGCCCCCGCTCCGGCGTCCGCGAACGTTCCCGACCTGGCGGGCACCGACTTCAGCGGCGGCGTCACGACCAAGCTCCCTGTCGGCGTGAACGGCCACAACTCGCTGATCCCCACGGCTCAGGAGACGGCGGCCGCCGTGCACCAGGCCAAGCCGGTGCACGGCAACCTGTGGCTGTAGGCCCGGGACCACATCACCGTACGGAGGCGGCCCCCGGTTCGGTCCGAGGGCCGTCCCTCCGTGTATGTACGGCCCGTGACGCCGGCCCGCCGCCCGCGCACCCGCGGTCGTCCGGAGCCTCTTTGCGCCCGGGGCGGGACCCCTCGCCCGGCGGCGGGTCGTGCGCGCCTGCGGCCACCGGCGATCACCGGCATGGCCGCGTGGCAGTGACCGATCGGGCCCTTCGCCGTTACGGCTACGGCCAACCGAACCGGACGAGGAGCGCACCTTGGTCGTCAGCATCGCAGGAGCACCGGCACGTACCGGGAACGCGGCAACGGAACCGGCACGGCGCGGACCGAAGGGCCTGACACGGCGGAACGCCACGGGCGGTCTGGCCGCCTGCGCCCTGGCCGCCGTCCTGGCCCCGGTGGCTGCCGTCCCACAGTCCTCACGTCCCCGGTCCGCAGCCGGAGACGCCCCGGACCGCACCGGTTTCGACGAGGTCCACGAAGGCCGCCGCATCAGGGGCGTGTGGATCCCCGCCGGCGGCGCGGCCGAGGACGGGCGGTGGGACGTCACCGTGGACGGCCGCCCGCTGCACCTGATGCGCCGCGCCGACGGCACCTGGCTGAGTATGGTCGACCACTACGAGTCGTACCGGACACCGCTGGAGGCCGCCCGCGCCGCCGTCGACGAACTCGGCCCCGGGCGGCGGCTGCGCGTCCCGGCCCTGGGACCGGCAGGTGCGGCGCATTCACGGACGGGGCACCGGCATGGCGTACGTGCGTAGGGACGCCCGCACCCTCACGGCAGCCGAGAAACGCCGGTTCGTCAAGGCGCTGCTCGAGCTCAAACGGCGTGGCGAGTACGACGAGTTCGTGCGGACCCACATCCAGTACTACCCGTCCGACGGCGAGCTCGGACTGCGCAGCGCCCACATGGCGCCCTCCTTCCTGCCCTGGCACCGCCGCTTCCTGCTGGAACTCGAGCGCGCGCTGCGCCGCGTGGACTCCTCGGTCACCGTCCCGTACTGGGACTGGACGCGCGACCGCACACCCACCTCCGTCCCCTGGACCGCGGACCTCCTCGGCGGTGACGGGCGCAGCTCCGACGGCCAGGTGACGACCGGTCCGTTCGCCTACCGGGAGGGGCACTGGACCATCAAGGTCGGGGTCAGCGACGAGCCCTTCCTCACCAGGGACCTCGGCCGCTCGCGCCACCCGATCGACCTGCCCACGAAGAGCGAACTGGAGTGGGCGCTGAAGGACCCCGCGTACGACGTGGCGCCCTGGGACTCGACGGTCACGCGGGGTTTTCGCAACAAGCTGGAGGGCTGGGGCACCGGCCGGGGCAGCGCCTCCTGGCGCAACCACAACCGGGTGCACCGCTGGGTCGGTGGCGCGATGCTCGGCGGCGCCTCCGTCAACGACCCCGTCTTCTGGCTGCACCACGCCTTCGTCGACCTGCAGTGGCAGCGTTGGCAGCGCCGGCACCACGGGGCCCGCTATCTCCCCGCGACGCCGCCGGCACGCGACGACGAGCAGTACGACCGGGTCGTGGCCCGGCACCAGAAACTGCCTCCGTGGGACGTGACCCCGGACGAACTGGAGGACGTCGGACGGATCTACCGGTACGCCTGAGCGGACGTACCGTCACGCACGGCAGGAGCCCCGGCGTTTCATCGCGTCGGGGCTCCTGCGCGGGACCGGCGGAGGTCAGTGACCGTAACCGTGCTTCTTCTTGTGGTGGCCGCCGCCGTTCTTGCAGGTGTTGCCGACGGCCGGGTTGAGGGCACCGATCACCGAGACGGTGTTCCCGCACACGTTGATCGGCGCGTGGATCGGCACCTGGATCACGTTGCCGGACGCCACGCCGCGCGAGCCGATGGCCGCGCCCTGGGCGCCGGCGTCCGCCGCGGCGAGACCGGCCCCGCTGAGGACGACAGCGCCCGTGCTGAGGGTGACGATCCCCGCCTTCGTGATGAGAGACATCCTCTGCTCCTTATTGGTAAGGCGGCGGCGTCAGGGCCACCGCACTCCCCCCTCAACGCGATGATCCGCCACCAGTTACGGCGTATGACCACAGATCACCCTTGGACGGGGGCCCGCCGGTCGAGCCGGGCTTCGGCCCCCGGCCCTTCCCGGCCGCCCGTGCTTCCTTGGGTCCGGTCCGCCTCAACTCGCCGTCGCGGTACGAGGGTCAGCCCCGTCACCGTGCGTCCCGGTTCATCACTCATAGCTTTTGAACTTTCTTCGCGAAACTTCCGTAAACGGGCGTTTCTCTCCCTGGGGGTCGTCACGGGGCGCATATAGTAACCACTGTAAGTGGCCGGTCCACAACGGACTGTGTCGGTTCGAGAACGGAGCAGTAATGCGCAGGTACCAGAAGGCCGCAGTCGTCGTGGCCATGCTCGGCAGTGTCGGCTTCCTCGGTGCGGGCGTCAGCCAGGCCTACGGTGGCGACGGCGGCCCGACGTTCAAGCTCGACAACAAGCAGAACCAGTCGTGCGAGCAGAACGACTCGACGCAGGGTCTCATCAACATCGACGACGTCAACGTCTCGGCCGGCGCCCTCCTGGGTCTGTCCAACCAGGACAACAGCGAGCGCGAGTCGCTGGTCTGCACCCAGAGCTTCAAGCTCGGCGGTAAGTGATCACTGATGCAGTGACGGGCAGGACTTGGGGCCCGGGCACATGTGCCCGGGCCCCGGGCCTGGCCGGACGGTCGGCGGCCGTGCGTCCGATGCTCGACACGAAACTGTGCGTGGCGGTACCCGGTGATCCGGTTGGCTTCCCGCTGGTGGACGCCGGATCCACAGGTACAGGTCGGTGCAGAAACGTTCCTCTCGCGTCCGGCCCGACGCGGCCCGCACTGTCCCGGACCGCGAGGCGATCCGCGGCGGCGACAGTGCCCTCGCCGGTGGGGCCCGTTCCGACACCTCTGGACGGTGCCGGCTCGGCCGACTCGCGGCCACTTGCCGGCTGTTCACGCTCCGTCAAGTCCGGGCCGCTGTACGACAAACCAGACAATACTTTTTTTCGCGGTAATTACACGTCCGGGTGTTTCGTGCGTCGCCAAACCGTGGACAGCGCTTAGAGTTGGCCACTGACAGTGACCGATCCATCGCGGAACGTGTCCTCTCGAGAACGGAGCAGTAATGCGCAAGTACCAGAAGGCTGCAGTCGTCGCGGCCATGCTCGGCAGCGTCAGCTTCCTCGGCGCCGGCGTCAGCCAGGCCTCTGGCGGCGACGACCCGACGTTCAAGCTGGACAACAAGCAGAACCAGTCCTGCCAGCAGAACGAGTCGAAGCAGGGCCTCGTCAACGTCGACGACATCAACGTCTCGCTGGCCGTCCTCGGCCTCTCCAACCAGGACAACAGCGAGCGTCGGTCGCTGACTTGCACCCAGGCTGCCGTCCTGGGCGACGACTGAGCACTGATCGGGTGATCTGGGCAGGCCACGAGGTTCGAACCCCTGGGTCCGAGCCCCGGGCCTGCCCGGTTCGTTTTCACGGCCAGGCGTCCGGTACGGCTCCGTCCGGTCAGTCGCGGCGGGTCGACCATGAGGGAAAAGGCAACATGTTCAATTCGAAGAAGATCGCAGCGGCGGCAGGCGTCGTGGGGGGCTTCGCTCTGCTCGGCGTAGGGGCGGTCCAGGGCTTCGCCGCCGACGGCTCCGGCGGGTGTGTCGACGACGGCAAGGGCAGCGTGCGCTGCGTGCAGGTCACCGAGTACCACATGACCGTCGACAAGGGCGGCAACGTGCACGTCGTCAACGACTCGACGCAGTCCTGCCCGAGTTCGCAGAGTGAGGTCAGCTGCGTCAACGCCGTCGAGCTCAACGGCAAGAAGTCCTGAAGCTCCCTGGCGGCGGAGACGTCCTCGTTCAGGGGACGCCCGTCGCGTGAAACCCCGTGTCAGCGGAAAGTGGCCGGGATCCGATTCCGGGTCCCGGCCACTTGCTGTTCCGCCACGCGGTCGGCCACCGGGGGCCGGTGACCGGTGGCCGACCGGACGGCGACCGGTCCGCGGGCACGCAGAAGGGCCACCGCGCGACTTTTCAACCGGTGACCCTCGATGAGCGTTGCGCCCGTATTGCCAGGCCGGCCGGCCCGGCGTGGCGGGTCCTCAGCGGCAGCCCTCGGCGGAGGCCGGCCCGGCCCACAGCGACTCGACGGCGTTGCAGTACGGCAGGTCGTCGATGGGACGGTCGGTGCAGAACCGGCCGATCAGGTCCGCCACCTCCTCCATGCGCTCGACCGGGGCCAGGTGATCGGCCTCCTTGACCGTCGTGAAGCGCGCCGCGGGCATCACCGCGGCGACCTCGCGGCCCATCTCCGGGGTGCACAGGGTGTCGTACTCCCCTGTGAACACCAGGTACGGCACATCGGGGACGGGCAGGTCCTCGTAGCAGCCGTGCGTCATCAGCCTCGTGTTGTGCTCGAGCGCCTTCTTCAGCTCGTCCGGCGTCTGGGTCGTGAACTGCCGGTGGAGCAGACGTGCCACGGCCGCGTGCTTGCGGACCCGGCCGGCATCGGGGTTCGACATGAACATCCGGACCAGCCCGTCGGCTGCTTCGGCGATCTCGCCGCGTTCGAGCGTGTGCGACAGACGCGGTACGGCGTCGGTGTAGCTGTCCGGCAGACTCTTCGCCGCGCCGCAGAAAACGACGCGACGGACGAACTCGGGAGACAGCTGCGCGAAACGCAGGGCGACGACCTCACCGAAGCAGCCGCCGAAGAGATTCACCTGCGGCATCCCGATTTCCACCAGCATGTGCTTCACCGCGGCGGCGAGGAAGTCGATGCCGTACCGCGCCGGCAGGAAGTCGGAATCGCCGTAACCGGGAAGATCGACGGTGATCAGCGTGCACAGCGGCGCCAGCCACTTCTCGTGCCCCTGCCATGAGTACCTGTTCTGGGACGAGCCTCCGAGCAGGAGCAGCGGCGCCGTCTGCGGGACGCCTTGGCGCACGACGCGGCACCGGTATGCGAAACCCTCGAAGACGAGACTGTGTTCCTCCACCTGCTTCGGTGCCGGGGGAACGGGCCCGGGGAGCCCTGTGTCGGGGGAGGCCTGCGGGGTGATGACGGCTGCGCGCATGAACGGCTCCGAGAAACATGGAACGACGGCGAACCATGCCATGATTACCAGAATTCTCACCGTTCGGACGGAATCACTCATATGTGGGCGATCCTGGTGAAAACGCACCTCCGTCCGGGTGGCTGCCGCGACGGCAAGGTGATGATCCGCCTGTCTGCTCGGAGCGGGGCGGCTACCGGGGGACATCGGGCCGGCAGGCTCTCAGGGGGAGGCTCCAGGCCGCCTGCCGTGCCGTCCGACCTGGCGCCACCCGGACGCCCGCGCCACCACGGCAGGGGCCTTCGTGGCTGCGCTCCTCATCGTGCTGCCCGCGTGCGGCGACCTCCGGCGTCGCTGGTGGGCACGCGGCACACCCGCAAGTATCGTCCCGTGATCAGGGATCAGTGGGGAAGGCGGGCCGCATGGTGACTTCGCAACCGGACGACCTCGTCGCGGTTCAGTTGATCGCTGCTCTGAACTACCCTGCCGCTCCCGGGGCGGACCGACTCGTGCCTTCGCCCTGGCTCATGGGACAGGGCGAAGGCACGTTCGCGGCTTCTCAGTCGATGCAGAACTCGTTGCCCTCGATGTCCAGCATCGGGATGCACGCATCATTGCCGTCGTACAGCGTGCGCACGTGCACCGCACCGAGCGGGACCAGTCGTGCGCATTCCGCCTCAAGTGCGGCGAGGCGTTCTTCCCCCACGAGTCCGGTGCCGACCCGCACATCAAGATGCACCCGGTTCTTGGCAGCTTTCCCCTCCGGGACACGCTGGAAGTACAGCCGCGGGCCCACACCTGAGGGATCGACGCAGGCGAACCAGGAATCCCGCTGCTCCGGTGGCTGCGAGCGCTTGAACTCGTCCCAAGTGGCGAACCCCGCCGGTGGCGGCGGTATGACGTACCCCAGCACCTCGCACCAGAAACGAGCGAGCCGCTCAGGTTCTGCGCAGTCGAAGGTGACTTGGAACTTCTTGATCGGCGTCATGGGGACACGGTAAGGGCGCGCGTCGGCACCGAGGCTCCGGGCGCCGTCTCCGTGCAGTCCGAGGTATCGGTTCCCCGGCGGCCGCGACGGCGGCGATCATCCGGTCGGCCATGCAGAGGGGCAGGGTTAGTGACGGTTGATCGGAATCTCGTGGACGATCTCGCAGTGAGCGGCGGGCACCACGATGTCCGCCGTACCGCGACCAAGTCCGGGCCCGTGGCATCGTGCCGGCCATCGCGCGCCGCGGCACCCGACACGGCACGGGGCTTGGCACCTATCGCTGGGTGATCGAGCGGAGCTTCGCCTGGCTCCACGGCTTCCGGCGCCTGCGCGTCCGTTGGGAACGCCGAGCCGACCTCCATGAAGCTTTCCTGAAACTCGCCTGCTGCCTGATCACGCACCGGCAGCTCAGCTTGCTGTGTCGGCCGTTGTCAGTCCCACCAAAAGGACCAGAGGGGAGAGTTGACGAGTGAGGCGGCGTAGTCGGGATACGGAACGGTGCCGTCGTTGATGTTGTCGGCGCCGGTCAGCACATGTTCGAGAGCGAGATGGGTGGCATGATCGGCGTCCCGGGGCGGCCGCGCGACGGAGACGTGAATCATTGCGCCGTCAAAGGCGACGACCCGTGCACCGAAGCGGTCCTCCCAACTGCGGAGCAGGGCGCACAGCAGGGGCAAGGGGGCTTCCGCCTGCCAGCCCATGACCGCGGGAATGTCGGCGGAGCGGGCGGCCGCAACCAGGGCCAGATGAGGCTTGGGCAGCGGGTAAGGGTCAGCCATGAGCCGGGCGATGGCGGTGCGGGCGGCGGCATCAGGGTCGTCGTTGGCCAGGGAAGGGCTGTCGGCCGCCAGGCCGGGCCAGCGGTCGAACGGCGCCCCGGGATCCTCGTTCCAGGGTTCGACGCCCTCTGACAGGTCCTCCGGTTCCTGCGGCGCCGCAAGCTGCCTCAGCTGAAAGGCTCGATAGGAGTGCCAGTCCCGTTCCAGCACGTCGTGAAGGTCCAGTGCGTCGACGGACGCGAGGGCGGTGGGCCGCCCAGGTCCGTAAGGGGCGGAGACGAGCAGTGGCCACAGTCCGGTTTCCTCGCGGCGACCCTGGCAGTGCGACCACGACCCCACGGGATCCGAAACTGGTTCCTCGGATAGCCACATGCGCGGTGGTGGGGCGTCGCCTCGGACGACTTCGGGGAGGCAACGGCCTGGCGGAAGCCCATCGGGCAGTGACGAGTACATGCGCGCACGTTAGCCGCGGTCACCGACACCGCCCACCACTGATCGGGGCAGACGCAGCTTCCGAGACATGCTCGCACGGCAACGTCCGCGGCGTGGGTTGCCAGGTCGGCGACGATCTACGCGGCGACCTCCTCACCGGGGAGAGCGATCTGCTGGGCCTGAGCGGCTTCCAGCGCGGTCGCCGCCACCGCGTCGGCGCCCCGCACGCGGCGAGCCGCCAGCCAGGCTGTCGGCCGGGCCCGGCCGCGGCGGCGGATCGAGGCCGGTGTCCGATAGCCGGTCAGCGGGACCAGTGCACCCTTGTGATTGGAGTAGTCGAAGGAGCGCTTCAGGGCAGGGAAGACACCGGTCAGCACGTCACGAAGGCGGTTGGTCATCCGCCCCCGATCGGCGACCAGATCTGAGCGGTGAGCCGTCAGCAGCGCAAGATCGGCGGCCAGCTGCGCGGGCACCACATCTCAATCATCAGCCAGGGTGCCCCGAAGGGCGCGGCGGCCACTCGCTCCGAGCCACATCCGGCAAGCCGCCTTGAGCCACACCCCGCCCTTCCGGGCCGTCCAACAGCTTACGGAGCCGCCCTGAACCAGTAGAGAAAGCTGTAACTCACTCGGTCGTGTGGGGCTTGTCTTGTCTCGGTTGATGCTTGACGTTGTGGCTTCAACGGCTGCCGCAGAGCTGATCTCGATGGTGGCCCGCGCCTCAGGTGTGAAGAAAGGTGGGCCTCAGTTGCAGGTGCCGCTGCCGGAGTCGCTGTACTGCAGCGCCGTGGAGTCGAAGCCGGGGCCGGGCAGGACGGGCTTGTAGTCCCAGCTGTAGCTGTTGGACTTGAGGGTCAGCTTCATGACGCCGAAGGCGCTGGCCTGGGCGGTGACCACGTTGGGGTTGTCGTAGTTGCCGGGCGAGCCGGCGAGGGCGTCGAGGGCCTCGCCGCCGGAGCCGACGATGAACTCCGGGATGCCGTGGGTCGGGTCGTACCGGCCGTCCGGGTTCATCGGGCGCAGCCGGGCGTATGCGTGCTCGTGACCGTTGAGGATGAGCGTGGCGTGGTGCTGGTAGAGGAGCTTCCACCACGCGTCGGTCGCTGCACCCTCGGCGCCGCCGGCGCCCGGCGCGGACGCGGGCACCGTGGCGGTCGAGGCCGTCGTGGCGCTGAAGGTCCCCTGATGCCAGTACGCGATCGTGCACTGACGCTTGTTGGCGGCCAGGTCGTTCGAGAGCCACCGGGTCTCCTGGCCGAGGAGGCCACTGTCCGTCGTGGAGCAGTCGTGTTTGAACGCGTCGGAGTTGCACTCGGCGTTGAGCGAGACGATGTGCCAGTTGCCGAGGTTGTAGGAGTACCACCCCTGCTTGTCGGCGGTGTCGTCGCCGGCCTGACCGTGGGTCTCCGGCGTGCCGGCCTGGTCGTGGCCGTTGAAGTAGCCGAAGTATCCGGCACCGTTCTGCCCGGCCTCGTTGTCGCCCTTCTTGGCATACGGGTAGTACTCGTGGTTGCCCGGCGCCGGACGTTCGAGCATCCTCAGGCCGCCCCATGCCTGCTCGAAGGACTGCTCGAAGTCGGTCAGCTTGCCGACCTGGTACTGCTCGTCGCCCAGCAGTGCCACAGCATCGGGGTGCATGCTCGTGGCCTGCTTGGCGGTTGCGAACTCGGCGCTCATGCCGCCCAGAGTGGGGCTGCCGCACTTGAGCGACGCCGGGGTGGCGGCGTTCTCGGCGTCGTCGGGCTCGCAGGCGATGTCGCCGACAGTCGCCAGGGTGTACGAGGCCGCGCTGTGGTGGGCGTAGGGCCAGTCGTTGTCGCTCTGGTGCGCGGCGGCGACGGCGGTGCCGGTGACCGCGAGGACGGCCAGGCCGACAGCTGCGGAGGAGATCTTGGTGACGCGTTTCATGTGCGGTGTCCTTCCACGGCGGGAGTAGTCAACGCACGTTAGGCAGTCGATCTATCAGTCGACACAAACATGTGCCAACGGTTCGGTGAACTCCGTTTGTGGCAGGGCGGCCACGGCATCCCTGCTGTGGACGGCTGCAAGGTGGCCGACTGGCCGGCCTGCCACCGCTGTTGCCCGCCCGCCGAGCAGATCTCCGAGCGGACCGTTGGCAGCGTCGGCAGTTTCATGGTCGCCGGACAGCGCATCCAGCTCGGCCGCGGCTATGCCCAGGGCGTCACCGTCCATCTGAGCGAGGACGTGACCCGTGTCTTTTGCCGGTCGTGAAGTCGTATACGCAGACTGGCAGTTCGGCGCCCTATCGGTGGACGAGCGGCACGAAAAGCACTGGCTGGATCGTCCAGGTGATACGAGTACTGCCCTGGGTGACTGACGCAGTGCAGGGCGCGGCGCGCAGGAGAGCTCTCTTCGTCTCGATGCGGCCGTTGTACAGCCATTCCCACGCCTCGTCGGATGCGTCCGGATCGAGCGCCGGTGAGATCGTGCGGAGTGCGACCGAGACCCATCTGTCGGCCTGGGGCGCCGAGTAGGCGTCGGTGGATGTCCGTAGTGCCGGCGACCCTCCCTCGGTGAGGTCTTCGGTCCAGCACTCGCACCAGTAGCCGCGTCGGGGCCCATCCATTGGCACCGGCGGTCTCCGGGGCGCGCGTCCCTGGAGAGTTCTGTTGTGACCGCGTGGTTGGTGCGGCTCGCCGGGATGCGGAGTTCGGCGATGACGGTGCGGCCGCAGTTGTTGCCCTGGATCAGGACGCTGTCGGCGAGAGCGGCGACCATGCCGAGTCCTCGGCCGTGGGTGGTGCTGGAATGCCGATCCACACGGCGACCCCGGAGGTCGGGAAGCAGTGGACCGACACGGGGGAGATCCACGAGCAGCGTGGCCTGAAAGGCCGGGCGGAGGGTGAGACACGCACTGTGCCGGGGCATCCGGCCCTGACGCGTATCCTGCGGCAGCACATCGAGGACGAGCAGCTCCAGCCGGGTGATCTGCTCTTCCAGGGGGAGTCCGGTGGCATCCTCGCCGGCTCCGTCATCTGTCGGGGGTGGCGCAGTGCGCGTAAGGCGGTACTGCCCCCGCACGTCTTCGAGTCGCCGACCGGGCGGCGCGTGTGGGACAACCGGAACACGCGCCTGACGAAGTGGCTCAACGACGGCCTCCCGCCCGCCCAGGCGGCGGAGTGGGCCGGGAACAGCGTCGCCGTGCTTCTGGCGACCTACGCCCGGTGCATCGAGGGCCAGCCGCCCGACCTCAAGAGGCGGCTTGAAGCTGCCGGTGATCTTCCCGATCGGCCGCCCGCCGGCTGACCCTGCGGCCCAGAACTTCGACACGTATGCGACACGGCCACCCGCGAAAACCCGGTGACCGGACAGCCCCGGAGCTTGCCCTTGATCGTCGAGAGGGCGTCCGGGGCTTCGTCGTGGTCCGAGTTACCCGCTCTGACCAGCAAAGGGCCCTCCCGTACGGGAGGGCGGAGACTGGCGCCCCCGGCAGGACTCGAACCTGCGGCCAAGCGCTTAGAAGGCGCCTGCTCTATCCACTGAGCTACGGGGGCCTGGTGTGGTGGCCTCTGTCGTGGTGCCCGGGTGTGGGCCGTTCCGTGACGTTGCCGGGGACAAGGATAGGGCTCCCGCGTCCTTGTCCCTGATGCCTCGCCTCCGTGGCTCAATGTGGAGGTTCGGTGAAGCGGTCCTGATAATCGCAGGCAGGTACGAATCGTGCACGCCTTTCGGCCTTTCTCGCACCGGGTGTTGTGCACTCGTTATCCCTGGACGGTGCTCGCGTCCGGGTCGCCCCTTCCGTCCGTTGTGTCGGGTCGGCGCGCAGACATGCGCATATGCTTCAGAATTCCCCTAAAATTGGGCATTCTTCACATGTGGTGACCTTGGACGTACGGCCTCAGCTGCTCGACGCACTCTCCGCCCTGCGCGACCGTGTCGCCGCCGCACGCTTCCCGCTGCCCATCGAAGGGGCGCCACGCGCGCGGGCCAGCCGAGACGAACTGCTCGCCCAGCTCGACGACTATTTGCTGCCCCGGCTGAGACAACCCGAGGCGCCCCTGCTCGCCGTCGTCGGGGGCTCCACCGGCGCCGGGAAGTCGACGCTGGTGAACTCCCTGGTCGGGCGGCGGGTCAGCGAGGCGGGCGTGCTGCGGCCGACGACCCGGACGCCGGTACTGGTGTGCCATCCGGACGATCATCACTGGTTCAGCGGCGTGCGCGTCCTGCCCGACCTCACGCGCGTGTGGGCGCCGCACCGGGACCCCGGGGACGACCTGCCGCCGCCGGAGGACGAGAACCCGCGTGTGCTGCGCGTCGAGACCGTCGAGACCGTGCCCCCCGGGCTGGCCCTGCTCGACGCCCCCGACGTGGACTCCCTGCTCGCCGACAATCGTGTCCTGGCCGCCGAGCTGATCTGCGCCGCCGACATCTGGATCATGGTGACCACGGCCGCCCGGTACGCCGACGCCGTCCCCTGGCATCTGCTGCGCACCGCCAAGGAGTACGACGCCACCCTGGTCACCGTCCTGGACCGGGTGCCGCACCAGGTCGTCTCCGAGGTCTCCCGGCAGTACGGCGCCCTGCTCACCAAGGCCGGGCTCGGTGACGTACCCCGGTTCACCGTGCCCGAGCTGCCCGAGTCGGCCTGGGGTGCCGGACTCCTGCCCGCCACCGCCGTGGCACCGCTGCGCGGCTGGCTCGCCCAGCAGGCCCACGACCCGGCGGCCCGCCGCCAGTCGGTGGCCCGCACGGCGTACGGCCTCCTGAACTCGCTGAAGTCCCGGATGCCCGAGCTGGCCGCCGCGTCGGCGGCGCAGTACGCGGCCGCGCTGCGGCTCACCGCCGCCGTCGACAGCGCGTACGACAGCGAGTACGCGCGCGTGCGGGAGCGCCTGCAGGCCGGGGCCGTGCTCGCCGGGGACGCCTTGAAGCGCTGGCGCGCCTTCCCGCTCGACTGCACCCCCGGCGAACTGCTCGACGCGCTCGTGGAGAGCCTGGGCGCCCTGCTGCTGTGCGCTGTCACCGCGGCCGACGAGCGCATCGACGACGCCTGGCGGCGCGAACCTGCGGCGGCCGCCGCGGAGCTCGCCGGTCACGACCCCGCACCGGGGAACGCGGAGCACCGCATCGGGATGGCGGTCCGGCGGTGGCGGCGCGAGCTGGAGGAGTACGCCGAGGAGGAGGTGGGCCGGCTGGACCGCGGCGTCACGCCGGATCCCGAGGCCGTCGCCGTCCTGGTCGCCACGGGGCTGCTGGGGGGCCGACGTGCCAGGTCGGCGGGCGAGGGGCTTGCCGAGCGGGTCGGCGCGCACGGCGCGCTGCGGCTGCGGGACCGCACCGGGCGGCTGCTCACGGACCACCTGGACCGGGTGATGCACGTCGAACGCGAGCGCCGGCTGGCCCCGCTCGACGCGCTGGGAGTGCACCCGGATCCCCAGGCCGAACTCATCGCCGCGCTGTCCGTACTGCTGAAGGAGAGGTGACCGGTGACCGCCGTCACTGACGATGACCACAGTGAGCACGCCGACCGCACGGAGGGCACGGTTCACGGGCGCGCCGCGGACGCCGGCGAGGGCCGGGACACCGTGAGCACCGGAGTCAGCCGGAGCGCCGGGAGCGCCGGAGTCACCCGGAGCACTGAGAGCCTCCGGGGGGAGGAGTCCCAGGGCGCCGAGGGCTCTGGTAGCGCCCAGGACTTCCGGAGCGCCGGTGGCACGGGCAGCCGGTCGGGCACCGGCCGCCTCCGGAACACCGGCGACGGCTGGAACCCCGGTGACGCCTCGAACGCCGACGGCGTCGGGGACGCGCGACCGCGTACACCGGCGGGGGACGGGCGACCAGCGCGGCCCGGTGGCCCCGGGAGCTCCAGCGGTCCCGGGAGTGCCAGCGCCGCCTCCGGTGGTCCCGTGGGCCTCCGCAGCCCCAGTGCCTCCACCAGTCTCGTCGGCCCCGGGAGTCCCGGCAGCCTCAGCGTCCCCGCCGGTCCTACCGGCCTCGCCCGTGTGCTCGACGTAGCGAGCCTTGCTGGCGGCGGGGCCGGCGGCGGCGGGGGGACCGGCCGGGCCCGCATGGCAGGCCGTACTGACTCGGGCCGTACCGACTCAGGCCGTACTGACTCGCGCCGTACCGACACAGGCCGTACCGATACAGGCCGTACCGACAGACCGGCCGCAGCCGGACGGCACACCGCGGAAGGCGACCTCGGACGGCACACCGCGGAGGGCACGCCCCGACGGCACACCGCCGAGGGCACTCGCATGGGCACCTCGGCGGGTGCCGCCGGAGGCGGCCGCACAGCGGCCGGGGCCACGGCGGACCGCCGCCCGCCGGCACGGGCGGAGGAGGAGCACGCGCGCGTGAAGAACGACGACACCTCCGCCCGCACCGAGGCCGCCGAGGTCTGGGACGACGGGCTGATCGCCCGGCGCGTGACGGAGACCGCCCCTCCCCTCCCCGTCGTCGAGACCAGGCCGCTCCGCCCGCTTCCCACGACCCCCCTCGCCTACGACGCCCCCCTGCGGTCACGGCTGGACGCCCTGCGCGAGCTGGTGGGCCTGTCCCGCACCCGGCTCGACGGCCACACACTCACCGAGGCGGGCCGCGTCCTCGACGAGGCCGCGGCGCGGCGCCGGCTGTCCGGGCAGCACACCGTCGTCGCCATCGCGGGCGCCACCGGCAGCGGCAAGTCGCAGCTGTTCAACTCCCTCGCCGGCGTACCCATCTCCGAGACCGGCGTGCGGCGGCCGACCACCGCGGCGCCCCTCGCGTGCAGCTGGAGCGACGGCGCGGCGAGCCTCATCGACCGGCTCGGCATCCCGGGCCGGCTGCGCCGCCGGCCGGCGCACGGGTCCGACGGGGACACGCAGCTGCGCGGGCTCGTCCTGGTCGACCTGCCCGACCACGACTCGGCCGCCGTGCAGCACCGCGAGCAGGTGGACCGCATCCTGGCCCTCGTCGACGCCGTGATCTGGGTCGTCGACCCCGAGAAGTACGCCGACGCCGTCCTGCACGAGCGCTACCTGCGGCCCATGGCGGGCCACGCTGAGGTCATGTTCGTCGTCCTCAACCAGATCGACCGGCTGCCCGGGGACGCCGCGGACCAGGTCCTGGACGATCTGCGCAGGCTCCTGGACGAGGACGGGGTCGCGCTCGGCGAGCACGGCGAGCCGGGCGCGACCGTGCTGGCGCTGTCCGCGCTCACCGGGGACGGCGTCGGTGAGCTGCGTGAGGCGCTCGGCCAGTTCGTGGCCGAACGGGGGGCGGCGGCGCGGCGGGTATCGGCCGATGTGGACGCCGCCGCGGCGCGACTGCGGCCCGTCTACGTCGCGGGCCGGCGCACGGGGCTCAGTGAGGAGGCGCGCGAGGAGTTCGCGGCGCGCCTCGCGGACGCGGTGGGCGCCACCGCCGCCGGGGAGGCGGCCGAGCGCGCCTGGCTGCGCAACGCCAACAAGGCCTGCGGCACGCCCTGGCTGCGGCTGTGGCGGTGGGTCCACGTCCGGCGCGACTCGACCACGGGGCGTCTGCCGGTGCGGGCCCAGCCGGACGAGGAGTCCACGGCGCGCCAGCGCGTCGAACAGGCCGTGCGCACGGTGGCCGACCGGGCCTCGGCCGGGCTGCCGACGCCGTGGGCGCAGGCGGTGCGGGAGGCCGCCGTGCGCGGCGCGCAGGGGCTGCCGGAGGCGCTGGACGAGCTCGCGGCACGGGCCGGGCTGCCGCCGGGGCGGCCGCCGCGCCCCGGCTGGTGGCCGGCGGCGGTCCTGGCGCAGGCGGCCATGACGATCCTCCAGGTCGTCGGCGGCCTGTGGCTGGTCGGCCAGATCATCGGCGTCATGGCACCCGACCTGGCTGTGCCGGTGCTGCTGATGGTGGCCGGCATCGGCGGCGGGCCGCTGGTGGAGTGGAGCTGCCGGATCGCGGCCCGCGGACCGGCACGGAGATACGGCCTGGACGCGGAGAGGCGCCTGCGGGAGGCGGCCGCGGGGTGCGGCCGGGCACGGGTGCTGGATCCGGTGGCGGCGGAGCTGCTGCGCTACCGGGAGGTGCAGGAGCGGTACGCGCGCGTCACGGGGGCGGGGACACGGTGAGGCGGCCGGGGCCCGCGGGGGAGGCTCGGCCGTCGGGCGGGTGTCCCCCACTCGGGTGAGGGAGTTGTCCACAGCCAGGCGGTGGTCCACAGCGCCCGACGGGCCCGGCACCGGCGGAGGCAGTCTGGTTCCGCGGCGATCGCCAGGGACGCGGTCGCCGCGGCAGACGCAGCCGTACGGGACGGGCCCGTACGTGTGCATCCGTACGGGAGGGCCCTGTGCGGGTGTCCGTCCGGCGTGAACGGCCGGGCGAGGGAGGGGCGGGCGATGAACGAGACGATGGTCTGCGTGGTGGGCAACGTGGCGACCCAGCCGGTGTACCGCGAACTGGCCTCGGGGACGTCGACGCGGTTCCGGCTGGCGGTGACCGCGCGCTACTGGGACCGCGAGAAGAGCACCTGGACGGACGGCCACACCAACTTCTTCACGGTATGGGCCAACCGCCAGCTCGCCGCGAACGTGACGGCGTCGCTGAACGTCGGTGATCCCGTGGTGGTCCAGGGCAGGCTGAAGGTGCGCACGGAGGTCCGTGACAGCCAGAACCGGACCTCCGCGGACATCGACGCCGTGGCGATCGGCCACGACCTCGCGCGGGGCACCTCGGCCTTCCGGCGGTCCGGCCGGCCGGAGACGGTGACGACGGGCACGCCGGCGCAGCCCGAGCCGGCCTGGGAGACACCGGTCGCGGACGCGGCGGACAGTAGTCCCGATCCTCAACCGCAGCCGGTGGCCGCGGCCGTGACGTGACATCCGGTGACACGGGCGGGGCCGGGGCGAACCGCTGCCCGTACTGGCGCCCGTCGACGACTCCGCCCGGCCGGCGATCGGGGTGACTGGTCGACAAGTCGTAGGCGTACAGGGCCTGTCGGCGATAACGATTGCGATTCGGATCACTGATCCGACCAGGTGACGGGGAAGCGCGGTTGTGCCCGCTCCTTAGGATGCCGGGCATAGCTCTCGGGGCTTGAGATTCTGCTGGTGGGACCGTACCCCCCACGTCAACGGGTCCTGCTCGAAGGGGAATTCTGTGTGTGCTTGGTTCTCTGCGCCGTCCAAGCGCCGGCGAGGGGCGGCCCGCCTCGCCGCCGCGACCCTGATGTCCGGGCTCGCCGCGGCGGGTGTGATGACCGCCGCCGGCCCGGCCGCCGCCGACACGGCACCACAGGGCCAGGGCGGTGCGACCGCCACCATAGGCGGCCTGAAGACGTACGGCACCGCCGTCATACATGACGGCGACGGCGGCGGGGACTTCGAGGTCTCCGCCGGCCTGTTCGAGATGTCCGTCGACGGCGGCGGCATGCTCCAGACGTACTGCGTCGACGTCCACACCCCCACCCAGAAGGACGCCAAGTACCACGAGACGCCCTGGAGCGGCACCTCGCTCGGCACCAACAAGGACGCCGGGAAGATCCGCTGGATCCTGCAGCACTCCTACCCGCAGGTGAACGACCTCGCGGCGCTCGCCGCCAAGGCCGGGGTCAGCAGCCTCACCGAGCAGGACGCGGCGGCCGGCACCCAGGTGGCCGTCTGGCGCTACTCGGACGGCGCGGACGTCGACGCCGTGGACCCAGAGGCGGAGAAGCTCGCCGACTACCTGCACGCACACGCCCGCGACCTGACCGAGCCCCGGGCCTCGCTGACCCTCGACCCGCCCGCCGTCTCCGGCCACCCCGGGGAGAGGATCGGCCCGGTGACGGTGCGCACCGACGCGAGCAGCGTGACGGTGACACCGCCCGCGAACGCCGCCACCACCGGCATACGGATCACCGGTGCGGACGGCAGGCCGATCACCTCCGCCGTGAACGGCAGCCGGCTGTTCTTCGAGGTGCCCCAGGACGCCGCCGGAGGCGACCAGGTGCCGGGTGGCGGGGTAGGGACGGCCACATTGACGGTGCAGGCCTCGACCACCGTGCCGGTGGGCCGCGCCTTCACCTCCGACAGCCGCAGTCAGACCCAGATCCTGGCGGGCTCCAGTGAGTCGACGGTCTCCGCCACGGCCGACGCCACCTGGGCCGCACACGGCGCGATACCCGCCCTGTCCGCGTCGAAGAACTGCGCCGAGAGCGGCGTGGACATCACCGTGGTCAACAAGGGCGACGAGTCGTTCACCTTCGAGCTGCTGGGCACCGGGCACAGCATCGCGGCTGGGGCGTCCGGGTCGGTGACGATCCCGCTGCAGGAGGATCAGGCGTACGACTTCACGATCGAGGACCCGAGCGGCGTCGGCCGGCGCTTCAGCGGCGTGCTGGACTGCAGGACGCAGGGGCGCGAGGACGGCGCTGCCACCCAGACCGTCGTCGAGCCCAGCCCCGCGACCGTGGGCGGCAGCGCGGCCGGCGGCACGAACCTCGCCGCGACGGGCGGCACCAGCACGACCCCGCTGATGGCGGCGATCGGCCTCAGCCTGCTGGTGCTGGGCGCCACTGCCCTGAGCATCGTCCGCAAGAAGAAGGCACCGGCCGAGCGCTGACGACGCACGGAACCTTGTCAACACAACAGTGAGTGATCCGCCGGACCCGCTCCGGCACCGACCCGGCCCGCTCTCCGGCCCCGGCCCGCCCCGCGGCGCACCAGAAGGTGGCCGTGCCCCGGCCGTGCCCGGTCGAGTGAGGGACCACGGCGAACACCGGGCAGTCACAGCGCGCGGACATGAGAACCGCCTCCGACCGGACATCCAGGTCAGGGGCCGTCCTCACACTGCTTATCGTGCGAAGGCGGTGGGATGTGAACCCACGGTGACATCGCTTCCCACGACGGTTTTCAGGACCGTGTACGGATCGACGCTCCCAAAGCGTCGAGTGCGCCCACGGCCGCGTGGATATGCGCCGGGCCGCGACGCAACCGCTCTCCTGCGCACCACCAGAACAGTCGCTCCTGGGCACCCTCCTTTGGATGCATGCCCAGGCCATGCTCGGGGCACAGGGGCCACGCCTGCCACAGAAGCTCCATGACGGTCTCCTGCGCGGCATCGGCGACGCTCGCCAGTGCAGAGGCAGGGCTGTCCTGTGAGTTCGGGTCCAGGCAATTGCCGTGCCACTCGCCGTTGGCCATGGCGACGTAGACGTACTCCGGCTCATCCGCAGCGTGGGACGGAACGGCCAGCAGTTGCAGGGGTTCCAGCTGGGGAAGCGTCACCGCCAGGTCCCGGTTCAGAAGGGCGAGAGCCTGGTCCCACACCAGGTACTCGCCCGGCGAGACGCGGCGAGGCTCGGGGGGTTCGAAAAGAGCGCACATGAGCACCATCCTCCGCCACACCGGAGACAGCCCCCAGCTGCGGGTGGCGACTCAGCCGCTTGAGGTCGCTGTGCCGTTGTTGGGCCGTCCCTGGGCCCGGCGAGGGTGCCCGGGGCCGGCCAACGGCGACCGACAGTGACAGGTGAGCGCCATCATCTGCGGCGAACGCCCAGGTCAGGAGGCCAGGAGCAGACGGGTTTCCCCCCAGGGGTGGCGGTCAGGCAAGATGGGGTATATCTGCCCACTGCCAGATTTCAAGCTGCCGGACGGTTTCTCTTGGCTGAGTTCATTTACACCATGCGCAAGGCGCGCAAGGCGCACGGCGACAAGGTGATCCTCGACGACGTCACCCTGAGTTTTCTTCCGGGTGCGAAGATCGGCGTCGTCGGCCCGAACGGTGCCGGTAAGTCGACCGTACTGAAGATCATGGCGGGGCTGGAGCAGCCGTCCAACGGCGATGCCTTCCTGTCGCCCGGCTACACCGTCGGCATCCTCCTCCAGGAGCCCCCGCTGAACGAGGAGAAGACGGTCCTCGAGAACGTCCAGGAGGGCGTCGCCGAGATCAAGGGCAAGCTCGACCGGTTCAACGAGATCGCCGAGCAGATGGCGACCGACTACTCGGACGCGCTGCTGGAGGAGATGGGCAAGCTCCAGGAGGAGCTCGACCACGCCAACGCCTGGGACCTCGACGCCCAGCTCGAGCAGGCCATGGACGCTCTCGGCTGCCCGCCCGGCGACTGGCCCGTCACCAACCTCTCCGGTGGTGAGCGCCGCCGCGTCGCGCTGTGCAAGCTGCTCCTCGAGCAGCCCGACCTGCTGCTCCTCGACGAGCCGACCAACCACCTCGACGCCGAGTCCGTGAACTGGCTGGAGCAGCACCTGGCCAAGTACGAGGGCACCGTCGTCGCCGTCACCCACGACCGGTACTTCCTGGACAACGTCGCCGGGTGGATCTGCGAGGTCGACCGCGGACGCCTGCACGGCTACGAGGGCAACTACTCCAAGTACCTGGAGACCAAGGCCACCCGCCTGAAGGTCGAGGGCCAGAAGGACGCCAAGCGGCAGAAGCGCCTCAAGGACGAGCTGGAGTGGGTCCGCTCCAACGCCAAGGGACGTCAGGCGAAGTCCAAGGCCCGTCTCGCCCGCTACGAGGAGATGGCCGCCGAGGCGGACAAGATGCGGAAGCTGGACTTCGAGGAGATCCAGATCCCGCCGGGCCCGCGCCTGGGCAACGTCGTCGTGGAGGTCAACAACCTCCACAAGGCCTTCGGTGAGAAGGTCCTCATCGACGACCTCTCCTTCACGCTGCCGCGCAACGGCATCGTCGGCGTCATCGGCCCGAACGGCGCCGGCAAGACCACCCTGTTCAAGATGATCCAGGGCCTGGAGACGCCGGACTCCGGTTCGATCAAGGTCGGCGAGACCGTCAAGATCTCGTACGTCGACCAGAGCCGCGAGAACATCGACCCCAAGAAGACGCTGTGGGCCGTCGTCTCCGACGAGCTGGACTACATCAACGTCGGCCAGGTCGAGATGCCGTCGCGTGCGTACGTCTCCGCCTTCGGCTTCAAGGGCCCGGACCAGCAGAAGCCCGCGGGCGTGCTGTCCGGCGGTGAGCGCAACCGCCTCAACCTCGCGCTCACTCTGAAGCAGGGCGGCAACCTGCTGCTCCTCGACGAGCCGACCAACGACCTCGACGTGGAGACGCTCTCCTCCCTGGAGAACGCGCTGCTGGAGTTCCCGGGCTGCGCCGTGGTCGTCTCCCACGACCGCTGGTTCCTCGACCGTGTCGCCACCCACATCCTCGCCTACGAGGGCGACTCCAGGTGGTTCTGGTTCGAGGGCAACTTCGAGTCGTACGAGAAGAACAAGGTCGAGCGGCTGGGAGCGGACGCGGCCCGTCCGCACCGCGCCACCTACAAGAAGCTGACCCGGGGCTGATCTTGCGGCACACCTACCGCTGCCCGCTGCGCTGGGCGGACATGGACGCGTACGGCCACGTCAACAACGTGGTCTTCCTCCGCTACCTCGAGGAGGCCCGTATCGACTTCCTGTTCCGCCCGGACAAGGACTTCAAGCAGGGGTCCGTGGTGGCGCGCCACGAGATCGACTACAAGCGGCAGCTCGTCCACCGGCACGAGCCAGTGGACGTCGAGCTGTGGGTCACGGAGATCAGGGCGGCGTCCTTCACCCTCGGCTACGAGGTCAAGGACGGCGACCAGGTCTACGTGCGGGCCTCCACGGTGATCGTGCCGTTCGACTTCGGCACCCAGCGGCCGCGCCGCATCACCGAGGAGGAGCGCAAGTTCCTCCGGGACTACATGGACGACACGGACGACACGGACGACACCGAGGACACGGACGAGTCGGAGGCCGTCGCCGCATGACGGAGCTCCACCTCGCCGACGAGACGGAGGCGGCGGACCTCGCCGCCTTCCTCTCCCGGCTGCTCCACTACGACCGTGCGGCCGCGGTGCGGCTGCAGGCGGCGGGCACGGCACTCGCCGTGTTCGGGCGGCCGCCGTCCTTCGAGGTGCTGGCGGTGCGTGCGGTCCGGCTCGCCAAGCCCTACGAGAACGGGCTCGACGTCACCCTCGACGCGACCGTGTCCGCCGGCGAGCTCCTGGAGTCGGTGGACGAGAAGGCGGCCACGGCCGCCGTCCCCGCCACGGTCACCGGCCCGCCGTGGGCGGGCGTGCTGCCGCCGCGCGGCGGGTGGCGGCCCGAGCCGGGACTGCCGGCCACGGAATCCCTGCGGGCCATGGTGGCCACCGCCGTCGCCGAGTTCCGCTCCCGTACGGCCCAGCTCGCCCCCGAGGCGCGGACACGCGCCGAACTCGACCGCATCGGGCGCGAGATCTGGTCCCGGACGGTCGGAGCGACACCGCTGCCCGTACGGGCCGTGCACGCGGCGCAGTCGCTGGGTTTCCTCCGGCCCTCCCCGGTCTCCGGAGAGGGCGAACCGGGGCTGTTCTCCTCGGGTGCCTGGCTGCGGCTGCGGACACCCTACGGTTCGATCGCGGTGCGGCGGGCGGGGCTCGGGGCGCTGGGCGTCAGGGTGCGCTGAGCGGCGCGTGCGGGCTCGGGAGGCGGGGCGCAGGCCTCCGTTCGGCGCCGCGTGCCGGCTCGGGGGCGGCGCCGGTCCGCGGTGAGCGGCGTCGGCGCGCTCGGGAGGCTGCCGGCGTCGGCGTGCGTTGAGCGGCGCGTGCGGGCTCGGGGGCAGGGCACCGGCCCGCGGTGTGCCATGCGGACGGGCGTTCGCCTGCTCAGGTGGTTCCGTTGCCTCCCTGTCCGTCCTCCGGGTGCCGGCTGTCGTCCGGGCGGACGGCGATGTGGTCCGGCTGGAGGTCCAGGGCGACGCGGTCGCGCATGCCGAGGGCCTCGGTGTACTCGGCGGGGAGTTGCAGGCGGCCGGCGCGGTCGAGCATGGCGTACTCGCGGCTGACCATCCTCTCGTGGCCGGTCTCCGCGTCGACCTCGCTGCGGCGCAGCACCTCCGTGGAGGTGCGGCCGTCGCGGATGGCGACCGTACGGCGCACCTCACCGGCCACCGCCTGGTCGTGCGTGACGATGACGACGGTGGTGCCCAGACGCTCGTTGGCGGTGCGGAAGGCGGTGAAGACCTGCTCCGCGGTGTGCGAGTCGAGTTCGCCGGTGGGCTCGTCGGCGAGGATCACGGCGGGGTCGTTGGCGAGGGCCACCGCGATCGCGACGCGCTGCTGCTGGCCGCCGGACATCTGGTGCGGGCGGTGGTCCCGGCAGTCGGCGACCTGCAGCATGTCCAGGAGTTCCAGGGCGCGTGCGGCGCGGTCGCGGCGGCGGACACGGGTGCCGGACAGCTGCATCGGCAGGGCGACGTTCTGGGCGGCCGTCAGATAGGGGAGCAGGTTGCGGGAGGTCTGCTGCCAGACAAAGCCGACGACCTCGCGGCGGTAGCGCAGACGGTCGTTCGCGGTCATGGCGAGCAGGTCGTTGTCCGCGACCCGGGCGGCGCCCGCGGTGGGGGCGTCCAGGCCGGCGAGGATGTTCATGAGGGTGGACTTGCCGCTGCCCGAGGCGCCGACCAGAGCCATGAGTTCCCCCTCGCGAACGAGGAGGTCCAGGCCCTGCAGCGCCTGCACCTCCACCCCGTCGGCGGAGAAGACACGGACCAGGCGGTCGCAGCTGATCAGCGCGTCGTGGCCGTAGGCCGGCCGGTCTCGATGCGCGGTGGCCTTGCGGGCCAGGTCGGCGAGGGTGGGGCTGGTTGTCGACGGTGTCATCGTGACTCTCCTGGGCGGCGGCTGCGGCGATCGCGTCCGTTCATCGGCTGTCTTCCGGCCCGCCCATGACGGGCGTCCGGTGTCTGCCGGCCCGTGCTGGGGCATCCGGTGCCGGTCGGTCTCCTCCGTGGCGTCCGGCGCCCCCCGACCGGTCCTCCGCAGCAACCGGCGTCGGCCGGCCCGCGGCCGAGGGCCGGGCGCCCCGGTCCATGGCGCGGGGCCGGGCGCCCCGGCCCGTGGTGCGCGGGGCCGGGCCCGTTCGGCTGGACACGTCGGCCTCCTCCCGGTGTCCGCCGGTCCGCACCGGGCGCGGCCCCCGCGCGCTCATCCGGCGTCTCCGGCCCGCAGCTCCCGCACCGAGCCGCGTCGTCCCGTCCACCACGCCTGCCCGGCCGCGACGCCCACCGTCAGGAGCAGCACGGCGAGCGCCGGCACCGCCAGGGACAGCGGGTCCGTGCGCAGCTCGGCGGTGCCGGCCGGCGCCTGCGCCTGTGCCGAGGCCAGCGCGATCGCCGTCAGGTCGATGCCCGGGGACAGCAGCCGGACGGTCGCCCAGCCGGTCAGAACGCCGCCGGCGGCGGCGAGGACGGCCTGCGGCAGGGACTCCAGGACGAGCAGGCGGCGGCCCTGGGCGCGGGTCAGCCCCATTGTGCGCAGGCGGGCCAGCAGGGCGGCGCGTTCCGGGGCGGCGCGCAGGAGGGCGAGCAGCAGGGCCAGCACCGCGTAGCCGGCACCGGCCGCCACCGCCGCCGTGTAGATGCGCTCGGCACCGGACTGCAGGGGCGAGCCGACGTACTGGGCCCGTTCCTCGGACCGGACCTGCACGGCCGCGGCGTCGCCCGCCGTCCGGCGCAGGGCGTCGGCGTCCACCCCCGGGCCGGTGACGAGCAACGCGGTCGGCAGGGCGGCCTCGCGGCTGAGCCCGGCCCGGTCGACGACCAGGAAGTCGGCGCCGGACACGGCGGGGGTCCGCTCCCGGACGAGGGCGATCCGTACGGTGACGAGGGTGCCGTCCCCCAGCCGGACCGGGAAGGGGCGTGATCCGTAGATCCTGGCCACCGCCGGGGACGCCAGTGCCGGGAGCGGGGTGCCACCGGCCGGCCGTTGGAGTTCGCCGCGCGGGAAGGGCCCGAGACCGGTGCGCGCGGCGAGGGCCGCGTAGCCGACGGGGTCCACGCCCGCGAGCGGCAGCGGTCTCTCGCCCTCTTCCGGCCGCGCCTGGTAGGCGATGCTCAGCTCGGTGACCTGCCGCACGCCCCGCGTCCGGCGGACCTTGCCGGGCAGTCCGGCCGGCAGTTCGGTGATCCCCTCCACGCGGGCGTCCGCTCCGATGGCACGCACCGCCGCCTCGTCGCGGGCCGCGTTCACCCCGGCCAGGACCGAACCGCCGAAGGCCGCGGTGGTGAGCGCGGTCAGCAGCGCCAGCAGGGGCAGCACCGCGGAGACGGACGTACGGCCCGCGCGGGCCAGCGACAGGTGGGCCACCAGTCCGCGCAGCCGTCCGGCCGGGCGTGCCAGCCGGCGCAGTGGCAGCGGATACAGGCGGACCAGGAGCAGTGCCGCGATCACCCCGACCAGCACCGGCGCCAGGGCCACCAGCTGGTCACCGGAGGTCCGGGAGGCGTCCGGGGCCGGCGCGACGCCCCGCCGCCGCAGCGCCTCGACGGCCCCCACCGCCAGGATCAGCAGCGTCAGCTCGACGACCATGCGGCGCCGGGAGGGACGTACGGACACCGCGTCCTCGCGCCCAGCGTGGAGGCGGGCGGCACGGTGCGCGACCGCCGCGCGCAGCGGAAGGGCGGCGCAGGCGACGGCGGTGACCGCCGCGGCCGCCGCGACCGCGTACGGGAGGCGGCCCTCGGGAACGGTGAGCAGGGCCGCCGCGAGACCGAGCGCGCCCCCGGGGACGGCGACCACCGCGGTCTCGGCGAGCAGCCGGCCGGTGAGCCCCCGCAGGGAGGCGCCGCGGGCGCGCAGCAGCGCGAGTTCGGAGCGGCGGCGGTCGGCGGTGAGGCCGCCGAGCATCATCAGGACGATCGCTGCGACCGTCGCGGTGCCGAGGGCGGCGACGGCGATCAGCGGGGCGATGCCGCCGCGGAGGGCACCGTAGGAGAGGAGGACGTCGTCGAGGTCCGTGCCGGCCCCCGCGTCCGGGTGGACGAGGCGGCGCAGCCGCTCCAGGCCCGGTCCGGACTCCAGCCCGGCGACGGCGGACTTCAGGCCTCGCAGGTCGCGGGCGTGCAGGGCGCCGGGGTCGGGTGCCAGGTGCCAGTAGCGGACGGGGCTGCCGGCCGTGCCCAGCAGGGCGGGGGCCGCCTCGGGGGCGAGCAGCAGGGCGCCGACCCAGTACTTCGGCGGATCGGGGTCCGAGGAGAGCAGGCGCGCCAGGAACGGCGTGCGCAGGACGGGTTCGGCGGCCCAGTAGGAGCCCTGGGGAACGCGTGGGTCGAGGATGCCGGTGACGTGGACGGCGAGGGAGGGGTGGACCGCCGCCGGCACATGGATCACCGACCCCACCCCGATGTGCAGGCGCCGGGCGGTCTCCGCGGTGACGGCGGCCTCCACGTCGGTGGCCGTCGCGGTCACCGTGCCGGGCGCCCGCGGCAGACGGCCCGCGCGCACCGTGGCGTGACCGGCCAGGTCGCTCTGCGCGGCCAGGACCATCTGCGCGGGCAGACCGCTGGGCCTCGGGATGAACGGGTCCGGTACGGCGAGCTTCTCCCGGGTGATCACGCCGTACGCGGACTGGCCGGGGTCGACAACGAGGGGCCGGTCCACCGCGCCGAGGAGGCCGGTGTACTGCCGGCCCAGGACGTCGGGGCGCAGGGACCGTTCGCGATGCTGCCGCGGGAGCCGGGGATCGGGCTGCGGGGCGTACAGGCCCACGGTGGTGCGCGTCGCGCCGGCCCGGTCGACCGCGCGGACCAGGCCGGCGTCCTCGTACCGGTCCAGTGCCCGCGGGAACGCGGCGGCCAGGCACGCGGTCACCGCCACCAGCAGCGCCAGGGCGAGGGCGGCGCCGGGTGCGGTGCGCAGGCGGACACGGACCCAGGGTGCGACGACGGGGCGCACCTCATTCACCTCCCCGATTGCGGAGCGAGGCCGCCGGGTCGGTGCGGCGGAACATCAGCGCCGCCGTGACCGCGAGCGGGGCGACGGCGACGGCCGCCAGCAGCACGGCCACCCGCGTGGCCGGCAGTTCCACGAGCACCGTGGGGACCGGTCTGGTGGCCTGTGCGGTGAGCACGATCAGCGGGACGACGGCCCGCGTCAGCACCGTCCCCAGGGCGACGCCCACCATCAGCGCCAGGGTGACGAGCACCCCCTGCTCGGCGGCGATCGTGCGGGCCAGCCGGCGCCGCGGGGCGCCCAGGGCGCGCAGCACGGCGAACTCGGCGTCCCGCTCCCGCAGCGACCCCGCCGCGCTCACCGCGAAGCCCACCGCGGCCAGCGCGGCGGCCACCACGGCAGCCGCGGCGAACGCGGCGGCGGCGCCGGCGCCGAACGGGTCGTTGCGCAGCTGCGCGGCGATCTCGTCGCGCACCACCACCTGCGTCGGATCAAGGTCGGGCAGGGCGCGCAGGGCCGCCGCGACCTTCGGGGCGGTGCCCGGACCCGTGCGCAGCCACCACTCGGTGGGTGCGACGCTCTCGCCGTAGCGCGCCTGCAGTGCCCGGTTCACCGACCGCAGGTCGACCAGCAGGGCCCCGCCGTCCGACCCGCCCCCGTCCGGCCCGGCGGACCCGGTGGCGGCCGGGCCGTCGGCGCCGCCCGCGGTCGGCAGTTCGCGCACGGCGCGCACGATGCGCACGGGAAGGTTCCGCCCGCCGAGGATCACCTCCACGCGCTGTCCGACGCGGGCGCCCGCCGAGGTCAGGAACCGGTCGGTGGCCACGGCCGTGATCGCGGGCACCGCGGGCTGGGGAACCTGGAGCCGTACGGTCAGCGCCGCGACGAGGGAGCTCTCCTCGGCCGGCACGTACCCCGTGCCGTAGGCGACGGTCAGCGGCCGGGACGACGTCACGCGCGGCGGCGGGACCGGGCGGGTGGTCCGGTCCGGCGAGGAGAGGGGGTCGCTGCTGCTGGACGTGGCCTTCCAGGCGGTGGGCAGGGCGAGCTGCCGCGCTGTCCCGTGGGCGTCCGTGGCGGTCAGCCGCGTGATGGCCAGGCGGTGCCGCTCCGCGCTGCCGACGGGCTGGATCAGGGTCAGGTCCAGGGCGGTGAGGGTGAGCGGTCCGGCGGACGGGGGAAGGGGGACGGGGAGGGTGTGGGCGCGGCCGTCGGCGCTGAGCCGGCCGGCCGGCAGGCGGTAGGGGGTGCCGTAGCGGTCCTCCAGGGTGAGCGCCGTGTCCGCCGTCGTGCCTGTGGCCGCGCCCTGGACGGCCGCCGTCAGTCGCAACCGGACGGTGCCCGAGGGGACGCCGGCCCCTGCGGTCACTCCCTTCGGCGCCAGTCCCTCGCCGAGCGGACGGGCGGCTGCGGGCGCCAGGTCGGACCGCATCAGCACGGCGTCCGCCGCGTGCGCGGTGTCGACCGCCAGCACGCTCGCCGTGCGGTCGCCGGACAGCTGGAGCGCCGTACGGACGGCGGGGGCGACCGCGCGGACGTCCGGGACGGCCGCGTACTGCTCCGTGCGGCCGAGGTCGCCCTCCCCGGCGGCCAGCACGCGCACCGGCGTCCCGGCCCGGAAGTCGGCCTGGTCGTCCTGGGACCGGTCCCAGGAGGCGCCCTGGCCGATCGCCAGTATGCCCAGCGCGACGGCGAGCACGAGCAGCAGCACCGGACCGGCTCCCCGCATCGGGCGGCGCCCGAACTGCCAGCCCGCGAGCGCGGCGGGCAGCCCGCGGCCCCGGGCCGCGCGGCGCTCGGCGAGCCGGGCCACCGGCGGCAGCAGCCGCAGCGTCAGCACCGTCCCGGCCAGCAGGGCGAGCGCGGGCGCGACGACGACCAGCGGGTCGACGCCGAGGGCGCCGTCGCCGGCCGCGCCCGAGGGCTGGCTGTCCAGCCGCCAGTAGGCGACGGCCGCGACCGCCAGCAGTCCGAGGTCCGCGCCCGCGCGGAGCGGCGCCGGCAGCGTCCGGGTGCGCCCGGCGGTGAACGACGACGTCAGCACGGGCAGCGTCACCGCCGACGCGCAGCCGAGCGCCACGCCCACCGCCACCAGCCACACCCCGGGCCGGCCGAGCGCCGAGGTCTCCGGGCGCAGCCCGATCCGGGCCAGGGCGCCCTGCTCGGCCAGCAGCCGCGTCAGCGGCCCGGCCAGCAGCGGCGCGCAGACCACCGACGGCACGGCCAGCAGCAGCGCCTCCGCGGCGGCGAGGCCCGCGACCCGGGCGCGGGAGCCGCCGCGGGCCAGCAGCAGCCTGGTCTCCGGGGCGCGTTCGGTGCTCAGCAGCCGGGCCACGAGCAGCAGGGCACAGCCGGCGAGCAGCGCGAGCTGGAGCGCGGCGATCAGCAGGGTCGAACGGGACACGAACAGGGAGCGGTCGATGCGGTCGAGCACGTCGGGCAGCGCGGTGGTGACGACCGGCGCGCCGCCCAGCGCGTCCGCCGAGCCCAGGGAGGTGCCGCCCGCGCGGACCGCGTCCCGCAGCGCGTCGATCCGCCCCGTGGTCAGCGCGGAGAAGTCGGCCGACACCTGCCACGCCGACTGCCCCTCGCTGACCGCCCCGCCGGCCAGCACGCCGGGATCGGTGAGCATCGGGCCGTACATGGTGAAGTCGACCTTGCGGATCCCGCGGCCGTCGAGGGGGTCCAGCCGCCAGTACGGCGCCTCCGCGTCGACGGGCCGGTACAGACCGGTGACCCGGACGTGGGCCGGGGAGCCGCCGAGCCGGTCGGTGAGGGTGAGCCGGGACCCGGGGCGCAGCCCCAGCCGCCCGGCGGCGGTCTCCGGCAGCGCGACCTCGAGGTCGCCCGTGCCCCGGCCGGGCATGCGTCCCGCGGCGATCCGCACCTGGGCGCGGTCCAGGGCCGCGAGGTACGTCAGGTCCGGGTCCGCCGCGGCGCCGCCCGCAGGGGAGGACCGGGGGGAGCGGGGGAGGGCGTAGGGGCCGGACCGCAGCAGCGTCCGCACGGTCACCGGCAGCCCGTCGAAGGCCGCGCGGCCCTCCTTCCGTACGGCGGCGTCGGCGGCCGCACGGCCGGCGCGCGGCACGTCCGCCTTCACGATCAGGGTGGCGTCGGCCGCGTTGCGCGGGTCGCTCAGGGAGTGGCGCAGCGCCGCGTCCCCGATCGCGCCGGAGTACGCGGTCAGCGTCGCCAGGACGGCCGTGGTCAGCAGGACGGAGAGCAGTACGGCGGCGAGGAGCAGGCGGTGCGCCCGCGCACGCGACAGGACGAAACCCGCGTTCCCCGTCACTCGGCCCCCCGCCGTTGCCCAGACCTCCCGGCGATGCTGTCAGAGGGGACCGGGCCGGGGTAAGCGCCGGTGTACCGAGCTTGACCGGATTGTGATCGTCATCCGGAACCTGGTGATCGGAATGCGTGAACCGAGGGCTGTCCGTAATCCGCGGTGGATCAGCGCGCGGCGTCGGATGCGGTGCGTCGCACGGCGGAAGGTCGCCCTCACACTGGGCGTATTCGGGCGATCCGGCAACACGGCGAGGTGCCGTGGCTGCCGTCGTGCGCTCGCCCGGGATTGCGGGACAGCCCTCGGTCCGCCGTCCGGCCCGGTGCCGCCGCCCATCGGGGTGGGCGGCGCGGGCGGCGCGGCGCGCGGCGTCAGTCCGGGGTGTTCACCATCGACGCGGCCGCGTACGTCAGGTACTTCCACAGCGTCCGCTCGTGCTCCTCCGGCAGGCCGAGCTCGTCGACGGCGACCCGCATGTGCCGCAGCCACGCGTCGTGCGCCGAACGGTCGACCTTGAAAGGAGCGTGCCGCATGCGCAGCCGCGGATGGCCGCGCCGCTCGCTGTAGGTGGTGGGGCCACCCCAGTACTGGATCAGGAACAGCCTGAGCCGCTCCTCGGCCGGGCCGAGGTCCTCCTCGGGGTACATGGCCCGCAGCTCGGGATCACCGGCGACTCCCCGGTAGAAACGGTGGACGAGCCGGCGGAAGGTCTCCTCCCCGCCGACCTGCTCGTAGAAGGTCTGCTCCTGCAGCGTGCCGCGCGGAATCTCATTCACCCGTCCATGGTCTCAGACGGCCGGACGGAGGCCCCGGGGCCAGGACCAGCCGCTCCCGCCGTCTCCCGCCGGTGACCCGTCACGGTGACCCGCCACCGTGACCCGGCACCGGCGACCCGCGGCCGGTGCTCGCCTCGGAGGGCTTCCCGCAGCACAGTGGACCCATGGGTACGCAGGCAGCCGACAGGGAGCAGACCGGCCTCGCCGCCGCGGCGCGGGCGGACCTGGTCCGGGAGATCGAGGCGAGCGGGGCCTGGGCGGCCGACCCGGGATGGCGGGAGGCCTTCGCGACGGTGCCGCGCCACCTCTTCGTGCCGTACTACTACGTCGGCGTGCGCGGCGGCTACGAGCGGCGGTGGGGAGAGAGCCCGGACCCGCAGGCGCGCGAGCGCTGGCTGCGCGGTGCCTACACGGACGCGCCGCTGGCCACCCGGCTGCGCGACGGCGAACAGATCTCCGCCAGCAGCCAGCCGTCGCTCATGGCGAGGATGCTGGCCGCGCTGCGGGTGGAGGACGGCAACCGGGTCCTGGAGATCGGCACGGGCACCGGCTACAACGCGGCCCTGCTCGCCCACCGGCTCGGCGACGACGGCCTCGTCACCACGGTCGACCTCGACCCGGAGATCACCGAGTCGGCGCGCCGGCACCTGGCTGCGGCCGGGCACCGCCCGGTCGTCGTCACCGGCGACGGTGCCCGCGGGGTGCCCGAACGCGCGCCCTTCGACCGTGTCGTCGCCACCTGCGCGGTGACCTCGGTCCCGCGCGCCTGGCTCGCCCAGTGCGCCCCCGGCGCCCGGATCCTGATGCCGATCGCCACCGGGCTGGCCCTGCTCACGGTCCGGGACACCGCGCACGCCGAGGGCGGCTTCCTGGACACGCCCGCCCACTTCGTGCCGCTGCGCGGCGAGGGCAGGCCCGACCTGCCGGCGGTCCAGCCGGCCGGGCTGCCGCAGGGCGCACGGGAGCACGAGCTGTTCCGTTTCCTGCTGGCCCTGACCCGCGGCCGGCTCGACGCGACGCGGGCCCACGCCCTGTGGGAGAGCGAGGGCCGCCCGGCGCGTACGCGGTACGGGATCACGGTCGGCGGCGGACGCGCGTGGGCGTGGCTGGACGACCCCGAGGGACCCCACACCTGGCCGCTGCCGGAGTGACCGTGGGGCGGGGCCGCCCGTGCGCTGCGGCGAGGCGCTGCCCAGGGGGCCGTGGACCGGAACCGGGGCCGTAGGTCGTGGAACGCCGGCACCCGGCCCGGTGCCCTGACCGCCCGCCGCCTGAGCTCCGGGCGACGACTGCGGAAGCGATGCCCCGAAGAGGCGGCCCGCCAGGGCCGGGCGGGCCGTGCCGGCTCGGCCCCCGTCGCCACGCCGACGGATGGGCTCACGTCATTGCGCCGACGGGCCGGCTCGCATGGTCGCGGCGACGAACCGGCCGGCTTGCCGGCACCGGTGACCGGCCCGCGGGCCGGTCACCGGCGAGACGGCCCGGGGGCCCGCGCCGCCCGGTCAGCCGCCGTGGCCCTGCCGGACCGTGATCGTCGTCCAGGCGCCCACGTGCACGCGGTCGCCGTCCCGGAGCGGCACCGGCACGAACGGCTGGATCGGCTCGTCGGAGCCGTTGACCGTGGTGCCGTTCGTCGAGTTCTGGTCGACGACCGCCCAGCTGCCGTCCGGCTGCTGGACCAGGACCGCGTGCTGGTGCGAGACGCCCGGGTCCTCCGGCGGCACCGACAGGTCGATGTCCGGGGTGTCGCCGGTGGAGTGCCGGCGGCGGCCGATGGTGACCTGGTTGCCGGTGAGCGTCCGCTGCTGCTCGGGCGAGTACGCGGGCAGGTTGAGGCCCGCCGCCTCGGGGCCGGAACGCTGCATCATCGCCATGAAGTACTCGCGGTCCGGTCCGATCGTCGCCGTCCAGACGGCCGGCTGCTGCGGCTGCTGCGGGAAGCCGGGGCCGGACGGGGCCTGCGGGGAGCCGGGCTGCGGGTAGCCGTACCCGCCGCGGCCCCCGCCCGGACCGGGCGGGGCCTGGGTGGAGCCGGGCTGCGGGTGGCCGTAGCCGCCCCGGCCGCCCGACGACGGCGGGGAGATCACCCAGTCGTCGTCGCCGAAGGGGGAGCCGCCCTGCTGCGGCCGGCCGGTCTCCTGCGGGAAGGCGGGCGGGGCCGGCGGGCCGGCCTGCTGGAAGGCCTGCGGAGCGCCCCCGGTGGCACCCGGGCCGCCCGGCGGGGGACCCGGCCGCGACGGGTCGGGACCAAAGCCGGAGGGGCCGGGACCGCCGCCGAAGCCCGAGGGGCCCGGCGCCCCGGCGCGGCCCGAGGGCTCGCCGCCGAAGGGCGGGCCCGGCGGGATCGGCTCGGCGGGCCGGTTCACCTGCGAGGGCCGGGAGCCCTGGTACTCGTAGGAGTCGTTGCCGAAGGCCGGGCCGGGCGGCTGCGGGAAGCGGGGGGCCTGGCCGGACGCCGGCGGGCGCGGCGCGGCCGGGGTGTAGGAGGTCGCCGTGTTGGTGAGGAAGTTCCACCGGCACTCCTCGCAGAACGGCGCTCCGCCCTCGCGGGGCGTGCGGCACTGCGGGCAGAGCTCGGGTTCCGGTCCGGAGGACGGGTGCGGGTGCCCCCCGGCGCCCCCGGGGCGGCCGTGGCCGCCGGGACGGCCGGATCCGTCGGCCGGGCCGGGCGCCGGCGGAAAGCCGTAGCCGCCCGCCGGGGGCGGCGGGGGGAGCGGAGGCACGGCACCGGCCATGCGGTGACCGCACACCTCGCACCAATCGTCGGAACCCGACTGGTGTCCGTTCGGGCATGTCGGCATGTCGGCGCTTCCCCCTTTCCTCTTCCGGCCGCTTCGACCGGATTTCTCCGACCCCGAGGGGGTCAGGCTCGCTGTGGGCCGGTGGCGTGTCGTACGGCCACCGCGTCACTTCTTCACACGAACGGTCTTCGTCGACCGGGTTTCGAGAGTCATCTCGTCGGCCTCCGCGACCTTCGCCTTGAGTCGCACAGTACCTGCCGCGGCGTCGACCACGTCCACCACCTTCGCAAGCAGTTTCGCAGTGTCCGCGTTGCCCGAGGCGCCGGCCAGCTGGACCGCCCGGCCCAGTCGGGCCGTCGCGCCGTCGATGTCTCCCGCTTTGCGCAGTTCCATCCCCT
The DNA here is from genome assembly GCF_053587115.1 of Streptomyces sp. NPDC003697. Lineage (NCBI taxonomy): Bacteria > Bacillati > Actinomycetota > Actinomycetes > Kitasatosporales > Streptomycetaceae > Streptomyces > Streptomyces sp. NPDC003697. The sequence goes on along the minus strand of NZ_JBSFNN010000012.1, from coordinate 48,161 downwards.
GCTGGATGGCCTGTGCCAGTTCGGCCTGGCCGGTGTAGTGGGCGACCTGGGGGTTGATCGAGGTGGAGGCGGCCACGTCGTCGGTCCACACGGCGCGCACCAGGCCCTGTGCGCCGAGGTTCCGCACGCCGCCGTCCCCGCCGCCGGCCCCGGGGGAGGCGCCTGCGCGCTGCGGCACGACCACGGAGACGCGGGCGGCGAGCATCTCCCGCCCGACGTCCGCGGCGGGGACCTCCACGCACAGGTGGTAGTCGCGGGACTCGTCGCCCCACGATCCGGTGGGGTAGTCGCCCGCCCGTGGGCCCGCGTCGACGCGGCGGCCGGTCAGCTCCTCCATCGTCGGCGCGACCTGCTTGAGGAACCTGATGCCTGCACCGACCGGCGTCCACACCCGCAGGGCGACGTCCGCGACCTCCTTGCCCATCGCCGTCTCCATCATCCGCGTGAAGTCGGCGGCCAGGCCCGCCGGGTCGGCGACGATGTCGGCGGTGCCGAACAGCGCGGAGGCGACCGCTGTGACCTCTCTCACCTCCCAGTCGGTACCCACGCCGCGGGCGTCGCAGGTGAAGCGCCCGGCGCAGGCGTCGAGCGTGGCCCTGAGGTCCTCCGCCGACTCGTGCTCGTTGCGGCCGTCGGTGAGCAGGATGCCGTGCCGGATGGCGGCGTCCGCCGGCGACAGCAGCCGGTCGGCCAGCCGGAGCCAGGTGCCGATGGCCGTGCCGCCGCCCGCGCTCAGCCTGCGCAGCGCCTGCTTGGCCTGTGCGCGGGTGGTGGTGCCGGCGACGGCGAGCCGCCCGCCGCCGGGGTAGACCTCCGTGGCCACGTGCGTGCCGCCGATGACCGCGAAGTGCACACCGTCCCGCAGGGTGTCGATGGCGGCTGCCGTGGCGTCGCGCGCGTTGCGCATCTTCGCCGGCGGGTAGTCCATCGAACCCGAGCAGTCGACCATGAGCGCCACGGCGGCGGACGGCCCCCGGCCGGGTGCGTACGCGTGCGGTGCGGCGGCCGCGCCGCCCAGGGCGCCGCCGCCGGTCGCGGTCACCGTGATGACGGCGTTGACCTCGCGGCCGCCCTCCGGCAGGTACTCGTTCTGGTACACGTCCACCGAGAACCGCGGGTCGTTCGACTTCGTGAAATTGGCCATGGCCTTCTCAGATCCCCCCTCTGAGCCCCGCGAACGGGGACGACGTATCGACACGGACCGGTCCCCTCCGGCCTCTTGGCGCCTCCCCGTGACCGCTTTCCCCGGCCCCCTGCCGGGGACCTGCCCCCTGGTGAGCGCCGGGCCGCGGCTCCCCGCGGTGCGGCCCGGCGTACGGCTCTCAGGCCGATCCTGCCCCCTGCGGCGGGGCGGGGAACGGCAGGACGGCCACTGTTACGTTGTCGTGGCCCCCGCCGTCCAGGGCGTGACCGACCAGCACCCGGGCGCTGTGCAGGGGGCGCGCAGCGGCGTCGAGGGGGAGGACCTCGGTCATCTCCCCGGCCGTCTCCGCGTAGTTCCACAGCCCGTCCGTGCAGACCACCACGACACCCGGCCGGTCCGGCTTGAACGCGGCGGTGTGGGGCTCCAGTTCGTAGGCGTCCGCGCCGAGCCAGCCGGTGATCGCGTGCGCGCGTTCGTCGGCGTAGGCCTCGGCCTCGCTCATCAGGCCCGCGGCGACCATCTGCGCGGCCCAGGAGTCGTCCTCGGTGAGCCGGGCCGCGGGCGCGTCGCGGTCCACCGGCACCCAGTAGGCGCGGCTGTCGCCGACCCAGCCGACCACGAGCAGGCCGGCGGTGACGACGGCGGCGACGAGCGTGCAGGCGGGCGCGTTCTGGTGCGGGGTGTGCTCGCGGGCCGTCGCGGGCTCCTCGGCCAGCGCGTTGACCGCGTGCGCGGCCGCGACGATGGCGTCGTGCATCGCCTGCTGCGGGTGCGCGCCGCGGGGCAGGGCGGCCAGCAGGCTCTCGCTCGCCGCCCGCGACGCCGCGAGCGAGGCCTCGTCCGGGCGGGTCGCCGACGACACGCCGTCACAGACGATCGCCACGGTCGCCGGGGAGCCGTCGGGCAGCGCGGTGGTGCCGACGGCGAACGCGTCCTCGTTGCGGTGGTGGCGCAGGCCCCGGTCGCTGACCGCGGCGACCGGTCCCGCATCCTGCTCCATGTGGTCGCGCTCGCGGGGCTGGGCGTGCCCGCAGTTCTCGCAGTAGCCGTCGGTGTCGACCCGGCCCGCCCGGCAGGCCACGCACACGCCGGGAGCCGCGCCGGCCCCGCCCTGCGCGCCGGCCCCGCCCTGCGCGCCGGCCGCGCCTTCCGCGCCGGCCGCGGCCGCGGCCGCGCGCGGGTCCGGTGCCTGCAGCGGGTACTCGTCCGGCTCCGGCCGGCGGTCGAACCGCACCCCCGGGGCGGCGCCCGGGCCCGGCGGGGAACCGGGCGCCGGCACCTGCGGGGCCTCCGGCGGCGGCGCGGCCTCCGGCGCCGCGGGGACCTCCGGGGGCAGCGGGGAGCCGCCCGAGTCCGTGTCCGGCAGGTCGGTCGGCAGGTGCGTCCGGCCCGGGTTCCCGGAGCTGTCGGACTGCGGTGCGACCGGCCAGGCCGGGCCCTCGGCGTCTTCGGCCGGCCCGGCCGGCGCCGCCGGGCGGGGCACCTGGCCGTTCATGGTGAGCGTCGGCGTGTCGCCGGGTGGCGAGGCGGTCGCGGACAGCTCGTGTCCGCACGCACCGCAGAAACGGTCACCCGGCTCGAGCGGCTCCTGGCAGCTCGGGCACGTCGACCAGGCGGCCTGCTGGGGCATCTGCGACATCAACTACACCCATGTCCGGGGGCGGTAACGGTTGGCACGTTCCACCAGGTCGATCCTCTCCTCACCGCCGGTCGCCAGCCGGGCCAGCGTGCGGTACGCGCGCTCCAGGCCGAAGCGGAGTCCCCGCTCGTCCAGATCGCTGCCGAGCAGTACCCGCCGGCCGGCCGGGGCGGAGTCCCGGCCCCCGGAGAGTACCCAGTCCAGGGCCGAGCCGAGGACTTCCGCCGACAACTGCTCGCGGCGCGCCGGGTCCAAACCGTACGCCCGCAGCGCCTCGACCTGCCGGGCGGCGGCGGTCAGGTCGTCCAGGAACGGCGTGTCGGACGCGGCCGCCGAGCGGTGGCGCAGCCGCGCCCGCACGGCCGCCACGCGTGCGGCCGTGTAGTGGATGGAGGACTCCGGCACCGACTCCAGGGTCCGCACGGCCCCGCGCCGGTCACCGGCCGCGAGCTGGACGCGGGCGAGGCCCCAGGCGGCGCTGACGTGACTGGGGTCGGCCGACCACACCAGGCGGTAGTACTCGGCGGCGTTGTCGAGCTGCCCGAGCACCTCCGCGCACAGGCCGAGCGCCAGCTTCGGGGCGATCTCGCCGGGGAAGGCGTCGTAGATCGCGTCGAAGGCGACGGCCGCGTCCTCGTGGTCGCCGGTGACGAGGGCGGTCAGCCCGCGGTACCAGACGACCCGCCAGTCGCCGGGGTCGTCCTCCTCCAGGCTCCGCAGCGCCTTCAGCGCGGCGGCCGGCTCGCCGTTCTCCAGCCGGGCGCGGACCTGGCGCAGCCGTGTCTCGGCCGACGGCGACGGGGCCGCCGCCAGCGCCCCCGCCAGCTCGGCCGGTGAGGACGCCAACAGCCCCGCGAGGAAACCCGCGTTCGGGTCGGAGGGGTCGACGTGCGGCACCGGCAGGGCGAGGGCCGCGGCCGGGGCGTCGACGGGTCTGACGATGCCGGGCGTGCCGCTGCCGCCGGTCTCCGGCGCGGTACCGTCCGGCAGCCCGGCCACCGCGCCCGCGACCACCGCACCCGTGGCCGCCCCGGCGGCCACGGCCGCGCGCCGGCGCCCGCGCGGCGCCCGCGCCCCCAGCCGCGACACGTCGCCGTCCAGCGCCGGGAACAACTCCGTGTCGGCCACTCTCGGTTCGGGCCCGAACAGCGTCGACAGCGCCGGCCGCGCCTGTCCCGTCCGCAGGGACACGACCTCCCGGAGCACTCCCGTCAGCTGCTCCGCCATCTCCTGCGCGGAGGCGAACCGGCGGGCCGGATCGGGGTCGGTGGCGCGCACCAGGAGCCGGTAGAAGGACTCGTACCGGCTGAGGACCTCGATGGTGTCCGGGTCGGGCAGGCGGTCCGCGTAGACGTTCGTGTAGCCCTGGAAGTCGAAGCTCAGCACGGCGAGCGTACGGCCGACCGTGTACAGGTCGGAGGCCACCGACGGGCCGACCTCCGCTACCTCCGGCGCCTGGTAGCCGACCGTGCCGTAGATGGCCGACTCCTCGTCGTCGATCCGGCGCACCGCGCCCATGTCGATCAGCTTGAGCTGGTCCTCGGTCTGGATCGCGTTGTCGACCTTGAAGTCGCAGTACAGCAGGTTGCGGCTGTGCAGGTGGCCGAGGGCCTCCAGCGCCTCGATGCCGTACGCGCACGCCTGCTCCACCGGCAGCGGGTCACGCCTGCCGTCCGGCGTGCGGCGGGAGTTGGCGATCTCCTTCAGCGACCTGCCGCCGACGTACTCCATCACGATGTAGCCGTCGAGGGAGCCGGTGCGCTGGTCCAGGTGCTCCACGAAGTTGTAGATCCGCACGATGTTGGCGTGCTCGATCTCCGCGAGGAAGCGACGCTCGGAGATCGCGGCCGCCATCGCGTCCTCGTCGCCGGTGTCCAGCAGGCCCTTCAGGACCACCCACCGGTCGGAGACCGCGCGGTCCACGGCGAGGTAGATCCAGCCCAGGCCGCCGTGCGCCAGACAGCCCGCCACCTCGTACTGGCCGTGGACGACGTCGCCGGACCTCAGCTTGGGCACGAACGAGTACGGGTGCCCGCACTTGGTGCAGAAGCCCTCCGTGCGGCCCGGCCGGTCGCCGCGGGCGCGCCCCACCGGGGCTCCGCAGTCCGAGCGCGAGCAGAACCGCTTCCGCTCGGGGACCTCGGGGTTGGCCAGCACCATCGACCGCGGATCGGGCCGCGGCACCTGCGGCACCCGCACCAGCCCGGCGCCCAGCCGACCGCGGCCGGAGGAGTCGCCGGCCGAGCCGGAGCCGCGCACCGACACCGAGCGGCCGGTACCGCGGCCCGGCACGGACCGCGAGAGCCGGCCCGAAACCGAGCGGCGCGACCTCGACGACTGCGAGGACGTGCCGGAGGAGGAGCGGACGGTGCGCACCCCGGAGTCCGCACCGCCGCCCACCAGGCCCCCGTCGCCCGCCGGACTTCCGCCGCCCGCCGGGCCCCCGTCGCCCGCGGTGACACCGGTGGGCTGCGGGCCCACCGTCCCGTCCGGGGCGAGCACCGGGGCAAGGCCGCAGGTGCCGCAGTACAACTCGCCGCCGCCCACGTCCTCGTACGACCCGTCGCAGCCGGGCCGCTGACAGCTCTCTCCCGCCTGACCCATCACACCGTGTCCTTCCCGGCGCTCACGCCCCCGGCCCCCCGTGGTCCCCGGACCCGTCCTGCTCCGGCACCCGCGGCGCGCCGCCGAGCAGCTCGGCGGCCGTCCGCTGGTAGCGCAGCACGGCCTGCTCGGCCACCCGCAGGTCGCAGGGCGCGCTCCACAGCATCCTGCGGGCCGCGTCGTACCGCTCGGCCAGCAGCGGGTCCTCCGCGAGCCCGTGCCGGGCCACCTTCGCCCGGTACGCGTCGAGCCGGCCCCGCAGCTCGGCGCGGACCGCCAGCGGCGCCGTGACCGCCGTCAACGACTCGCGGGCGCGCAGCAGTTCGTCCTCCGCCTTCTGCTCCAGGGACTCCAGCAGCGGTGACAGGCGGTGCCACTGGCCCTGCCGGCGGTACTCGGCGGCCGTCGCCAGCCGTTCCATCAGCGCCGTCGGGGGGCCGCTGACGACCGGCACCTCGGTGGCGGCGATCTTCGCCAGGACCTCGCCGCGCGCGGCCCGCGCCTCGGCGAGCGTGCGGTCCGCGCGCGAGAGCACGTCCCGGAGCCTGATCAGCCGCTGCTCGGCGTCCTGCCGCACCCCGAGCACCGCGTCGATCTCCCGGCGCACCTCCTCCAGCGCCCGCGCCTCACGGTCGTACACCGTGGTGTCCGGCTTCCCGCCGCCCGGCGCCGAACTGCCCTGCGCCGGGACCCAGTGGGCGAGCGGGTCGGAGACGACCTCCTCGCGCAGCCTCGTCAGGGTCCGCGTGATGCGTTCCAGGTCGTCGCCCGCCGGATGCTCGCCGGGGCGGACGCCGACCGAGTGCGCGAGCCGGCGGGTGCGCCCGAGTTCCGCGGCGAGTAAATCGATACGGGCGGGCAGCGCCGACCACACGGCGTCGGCGGCGACGACCATGTCGAGGCCGGCCGCGTACAGCTCGTTCATCCGGTCCACGAGCGCCTGAAGCGAGTACCGCTCGCTGAGCCGGGCCGGAGCACCCTGCCCGGCGGCTGCGCCCGCGGCCGCCGTGGCGGCGCCCGCGACCGTGACGGACTCGCCGCGCAGCAGCCCGGTCAGCTCCACCAGGTCCTCGCGGCTGGACCAGCGGCGGCGGGCGCGGATGTCGCGGGCGGTGCGCAGCGTGCGGGTGTAGGCGTCGAAGTACGTCCACAGCAGCGTGATCGACGCCTCCGTGGCGGCCCAGCGCTCCTTGGTGACGCCGGTGAGCTCGGCTCCTTCGAGGAGTCTGCGGCCCGCGTGGTCCTGCAGGGCGAGGAGCGAGGTCTCGATCGCCTCGTGCTCCGCGCCGAGCCGCGCCAGCGCACGGTCCACCTCGTCCCGGTCCATCACCGGCCCGGCGGGGTCCGTGACGCCCATCGATCACCTCTCGCTGCGTTGTGGTGTGTCCGTCGTACGCCTGCGACGGCAGGTCACCCGTAGTGCGCCGCCGGCGGGACCGCCGACGCCGAGTTCCTACCCAGCGTCGGGGAGAGCCACTTGTCGTACGACGTCTTCCAGCCCCCGTCCGTTCGGTAGCCGTCCAGTGTCCGGTTGACCTGGCGTACCAGGTCGTCGGCGCCGAGCCGCATCGCCACGCCGTAGAACTCCGTGGTGAAGGTGGAGCCCTTGAGGGCCACCGCCGGGTCCTGCGCGGCCTGGCTTGCCGCGAGCGCGCCGTCCGTCACGACCGCGTCGACCTCGCCGAGCTGGAGCCGCACCAGGCAGTCCAGCTGGTTGGGGACGGTGGTGGTGATGTCGGTGGACGCGGGCAGCCTCCCGCTCCTGCTGTCCGCGGCGAGCCGGTCGTAGGCCGTGGAGCCCTTCGCCGAGCAGACCCGCGCGCCGGCGAGCGACCCGTCGTACCCGGTGATCGCCGACGTCTTCGGGGCCAGGACCTGCTGGCCGGTCGAGAAGTACGGCGCGGAGAAGGCCACTTGCCTCAACCGGTCGCAGGTGATCGTCATGGTGCGGACCACCATGTCGACGCGGCCGCTCTGGATGGCGGACATCCGCTGGTTGGTGGGGATCGCCTTGAACTGCACCTTGTTCCCGTCGCCGAGGATGTCCCGGGCGATGCGGCGGGCGAGGTCGATGTCGAAGCCCTCCAGCTCGCCGGAGGCGTTGTTCAGGTAGCCCCAGCGGTAGCTGTTCTGGTCGACGCCGACCGACAGGTGGCCGCGGTTCCTGATGGCCCTGACGGTGTCGCCCTCGGCGGCCGACGGGGCGAGGCTCCGGTCCTGCGGGTTCACACAGCTCTCGGCCCGGGCCGGGGCGGCCCGGCCCGCCCCCGGAGCGCCGGCCGGTCGTCCCTCGCCGTGCGGCCGGGTGAGCGGCAGCAGCAGGACGCAGGCCACGGCCAGGGCGCAGACGGCGGCCATCGCCCCGACACCGCCCCAGCCCCGCGGGCGCACCCGCAGCCGTCGTCCTCGCATCGTCAGGCCCCCTTTCACCGGTACTCCGACAGCCTGCGCCCGACGCCCAGGACGGCGCCTGCGGCACCGAGCAGCGCGAGCGCCGCGGAGCCCGCCGGCAGGCCGGTCATCGCGTCCAGGCCGTCGCCCGCTGCCTGCCGGAACTCGTCCGTCTCGTGTCCGAGCGCGCTCGCCAGCGAGGAGTCGACGTTGTCGAAGCACTCGCCGGTCGACCGGTCCTTCGCGGCGGTGCCGATGACCCGGTCGCGGGCCTGCTGGTAGTCGCCCGAGTCGTTGGCCCGGCGGGCCTCGGCGTGGCGGGCCTTCCAGACCTTCATGGACTGGTTCGCCACCTGCACCGGCCGGCGGCCGGCCTTGTCGTCGGCGAGGTCGCGGGCCCGGGCGAGCGTCGCGCCGAGCCGGTCGATCTCCCGGTCGTACGCCCAGTCGTAGGCGTCCATGACCGTGCCGTCCTTCAGCTCCCTGGTCTCCGCGCCGCGGCTGACCAGGGTGAGGTTCTCGTCGCTGCGGGCCTTGAGGGAGGCGATGCGGGCGTCGTGCAGCACGTTCAGCGAGCTGACGCCGTGCGCGTAGGAGCCGTTGAGGCCCGCCCGGGCGAGGCTGTGGCCGACGACCAGCCACAGCAGGGCGACGGCGGTGGCGGCGGTGGCCGCGACCAGGCCGTGGTTCAGCACCCGGTTGGTGCGGTGGTAGGTGCGCCGCTGGGCCCAGGCGAGGGCCGCGAGCGCGAGCAGCCCGAGGGCGATCGCCGCCCACGGGTACGGGGTCGCGTCCCCGTAGTCGGCGCGCAGGCGCTGGTTCTCCTTCCCGTACAGGTCCTCCGCCTCGGGCAGCATCTGCCGCTGCATGGTGTCGTTGGCGGCGCGCAGGTAGGCGCCGCCGACCGGGAAGCCCTGGCGGTTGTTGGCCCGCGCCGACTCCACCAGGCCCTTGTAGCGGGGCAGGAGCTGGTTGAGCCGGGCGATCGTCGCGGCGGAGGGTGAGCCCGGTTCGGAGTTGGCGGCGGCGGTGACCAGCTTGGCGGCGGCCGTGCGCACGTCCTTCTCGTAGCGCTCGCGGGTCGCCCTCGTCTCCTGCGGTCCCGCGAGGTAGCCGCCCGCCGCCATGGTGTTGGCGTCGGCGAGCGAGCGGTAGATGTCCGCGGCGTCCGAGGTGAGGGGCTGGCTGCTGTGCAGCACGTCGCCGGCGGCGGCGGCCCGGTCGGCGGTCTGCCAGGCGGTGACGGCGCCGAAGGCGACGACGAGGAGGGCGAGGACGGCGCCGATGGCGCGGAGGCGGCCGGGTTCGGTCGTGGCGGCCGCGCGCAGGCGGTCGGCGCCCTCGGCGAAGGCGGTGCGGCGCGGGGCCGGGATCGCGGCGGCCGGCGCGGCGGAGCGACCGCTGGACGCGGCCGGCGGGCTGGGGGAAGGCGGGTGGCCGGGAGACCCGGGGTGCTCCGGCCGGCCGCTCTGTGGCGGTACGGCCGGCGGCGCGGCCCGGCCGGGGCCCGGTGGTGCCGCGTCGCCCCTCGGCGTGTGTGTCACTGCTGACCTCCCCCGTGGTCATCCGTCGCCGCAAGTATCGCTGGCAGGACCGGCGTCCGCACCGGCCTTCGCTGGATCTTGATCGGATCGCAGCGCGAGGCCGCACGAGACCGGCGCGCGGCACCGCGCCCGCACCACCCCCCGCCCATGAACACGTGAGGGCGGTCGGTTCGGTTCCACGAGCGCCCTGGGCCCTGTCCGGTGGATCATGCCGGAGACGCGACGGCCGGCACGCCTGTCTGCGGTGTGTGCCCTCGGTTGTCGACGCTCCGCGTCGACGCCCTCCTCCGCCCTGCAGCCGGACGCACCGGCCCTCGCTCACCTGGGCTCCAGGGCGCCGCCGGTTTCCTCCGACTCGATCCGCCGGTCAGGCCCTGGCCCGGTCGGGTGTGCGGGGCGGGGGATGCCGCACGGCGGCAGTGGGCGCCAACGGCGGTGCCCGCAGGTCCCGTTCCCGCCCGGTGCCCGGCCGTGCGCTCACCCCTCGAAGTGCGCCCGCACCCGTTCCCGCGCCGGCGCCCCGGCCCCCACCCGGTCCAGCCCCAGCAGCGCCGCACCCAGCACCGGACGCGCCGTCACCACCCGCGGCACCGCCTTCGGCGCCCGCTCCGACAGCAGTTCCGCGATGCGCTCGTTCAGCTGCGGATGACGCGCCGCCAGGACCCCTCCGCCCAGCACGACGGGCGTCTCCTCGTCCAGCAGGCCCAGCCGGGTCAGGGCGACCGTCGCCATCGCCACCACCTCCTCCGCCTGGCGCCCGACGATCCCCCGGGCCACCGCGTCGCCGTCCGCCGCCGTGGCGAACAGGACGGGCGCCAGCTCGTGACGGCGGTGCTGCGCGACGCTCCCCAGGTGCAGCGCCTCGATGAGCGCGTACATCGAGTCCAGCCCGAAATGCGCGGGCAGCGTGCGCGCCAGCGCCGTGGGGGCCCCGCGGCCGTCCTCCGCCCGGGCCGCGTGCCACATCGCCTCCTCCGCCAGCGCCCAGCCGCCGCCCCAGTCGCCGGAGAGGCGGCCCAGCGCCGGGAACCGGGCGGTGCGGCCGTCGGGGCGCATGCCGACGCAGTTGACGCCGGCTCCGCACACCACCGCGACGCCCCGCGGCTCGGACACTCCCGCCCGCAGGATCGCGAACGTGTCGTTGCGGACGGCGACCGTGGTGCCCCACCCCCGCGCGTGCAGGGCCGCCGCCAGCCGCTCCTCCTCCACCGGCAGATCCGCGTTGGCCAGGCACGCCGAGACGTGGCCGACGGACGTGACGCCGGACGCCGCCAGGGCGCGGGCGACCGTGCCCGCCAGCGCGTCCACCGCCGTGTCCACCCCCACCACCGGGGGCCTGAAGCCGGCGCCGCGGGCCGTGGCGAGGACGTCCCCGGCGGCCGAGACGACCGCGACGTCGGTCTTGCTGTTGCCGGCGTCGATGGCGAGGACGCTCGCCGTCACGCCCACGCGAGGTGCTCCCGGTTGTGTGCGACGAGCCGGTCGGTGAGCTGCTCTGCCAGGGCGTACTGGCCGACGAGGGGGTGGGCCAGCAGGGCGCGGAAGACGCGGTCCCGGCCGCCTCGCAGCGCCGCCTCCAGGGCCAGGTCCTCGTACGCCGTCACGCCCGCCATCAGGCCCGCGTACAGCGGGTCCACGGGGGTCACGGGCAGCGGGGCCGGTCCCTTCGGGCCGACGGCCGCCTGCACCTCGATCACCGCGTCGTCCGGCAGGAAGGGCAGTGTGCCCCTGTTGTACGTGTTGACGACCTGGTACGGGCCGCCCCCGGCGCCGAGCAGGGCCGCCGCCAGGTCCACCGCCGCCTCCGAGTAGTGGGCGCCGCCGCGGCGCGCGAGCAGGGCCGGTTTCTCGTCGAGCGCGGGGTCGCGGTACATCCGCAGCAACTGCCGTTCCATGGCGGCCACCTCGGCGGCCCTCGACGGCTTGGTGCGCAGTTCCCGGACGACCTCGTCGTGGGCGTAGTAGTAGCGCAGGTAGTAGGACGGCACCACGCCGAGCCGGTCCAGCAGCGCGCGGGGCAGCCGGAGGTGGCCGGCGATCGTGTCGCCGTGCTCGGCCAGCAGCCCCGGCAGGACGTCGTCGCCCTCGGGCCCGCCCAGGCGCACCCCGGTCTCCCAGGTGAGGTGGTTCAGCCCCACGTGGTCCAGGTGGACGTCCTGGGGCGCGGTGCCGAGCAGCCCGGCGAACCTGCGCTGCAGTCCGATCGCCACGTTGCACAGGCCGACCGCCCGGTGACCCGCTCGGAGCAGGGCGCGGGTGACGATGCCGACCGGATTGGTGAAGTCGATGATCCAGGCGTCGGGGTTCGTGCGGCGGACGCGTTCGGCGATGTCGAGGACGACCGGGACCGTGCGCAGCGCCTTGGCCAGGCCGCCCGCCCCGGTCGTCTCCTGGCCGACGCAGCCGCACTCCAGCGGCCAGGTCTCGTCCTGCTCGCGGGCGGCCTGGCCGCCGACGCGCAGCTGGAGCAGGACCGCGTCGGCCCCCTCGATGCCCGCCTCCAGGTCGGTGGTCGTCACGACCCGGCCGCCATGGCCCTGGCGGGCGAAGATGCGGCGGGCCAGTCCGCCGACCGGCTCCAGGCGTTCCGCCGCCGGGTCGACGAGGACGAGCTCCTCGACGGGCAGCGTGTCGCGCAGGCGGGCGAAGCCGTCGACCAGTTCGGGGGTGTAGGTCGAGCCGCCGCCGACCACGGTGAGTTTCATCTGCCAGTTCCTAGCTCTCGGGTGCGGAATCCGGTGGCCGCCGGCCGGTGGGCCGGGGGCCGTTCCCGGGTGCGGCACCGCACCGGGTCAGCCCTTCACGCCGGTCAGCGTGACGCCCTCGACGAACGCCTTCTGGGCGAAGAAGAACACGAGGATCACGGGGGCCATGACCAGCACGGTCGCCGCCATGGTGAGGTTCCAGTCGGTGTGGTGGGCCCCCTTGAACGACTCCAGGCCGTAGGACAGGGTCCAGGCGCCGGGGTTCTCCGAGGCGTAGATCTGCGGGCCGAAGTAGTCGTTCCAGGCGTAGAAGAACTGGAACAGGGCGACGGCCGCGACACCGGGCCTCGCCATCGGCAGGACGACCTTCAGCAGGGTGCGCAGCTCCCCGCAGCCGTCGGCCTTCGCCGCGTCCAGGTACTCGTCGGGGATGGTGGTCAGGAACTGCCGCAGCAGGAAGACGGAGAACGCGTCGCCGAACGCCATCGGCACGACGAGCGGCCACAGGGTGCCGGACAGCCCCAGCTGCTTCGCCCATACCAGGTACATGGGGATCACGACGACCTGCGGGGGCAGCATCATCGTCGCGATCACCAGCATCAGGAGCACGTTGCGACCGCGGAAGCGGAACTTCGCCAGCGCGTAGGCCACCGGGAGGGACGACACGACGGTCAGGACGGTGCCGAGGCCGGCGTAGAGCAGGGTGTTCCGCCACCACGTGAGGAAGCCCGGGGTGTGGAGAACTCTCGCGTAGTTGCCCCACTCCCAGGTCCGCGGGATCAGGTCGCGGCCCAGTGCCTGGCTGTCGCTCATCAGGGAGGTGAGGACGACGAAGACGAACGGCAGGGTGAAGAAGAGGGCGGCCGCCACCCCGAGGGAGTGCACCGCGATCCACTCCAGCACGGCCCGCCGCCGGGCGGTGCGTTCGGCGGGGGAGACGGGGGCCTGCCGTCCGTCCGGCCGGTCGAGTGCGCGGGTCGCCTGGGTCATCGTCGGTCACCTGCCTGGATGAGACCGCCACGGCGTCGCATGAGGAGCGCGGTGAACGCCATGGACAGGGCGAAGAGGACGAGGGCGACCACGCAGGCCGCGCCGTAGTCGAAGCGCTGGAAGCCGAGGTTGTAGACGAGCTGGGGCAGGGTGAGGGTGGACTTGTCCGGGTAGCCCGGCTCGAACTGGGTGCCCGCGCCCTGGATCACGCCCGAGGCGACCTTCCCGGCCACCAGCGGCTGCGTGTAGTACTGCATCGTCTGGATCACGCCGGTGACCGCGGCGAACACCACGATCGGCGAGATGTTCGGCAGCGTGACGTACCGGAAGCGCTGCCAGGGCGAGGCGCCGTCGAGTTCGGCCGCCTCGTACTGCTCCTTCGGGACGTCGAGCAGCGCGGCCATGAAGATCACCATCAGATCGCCGACACCCCACAGCGCGAGCAGGGTGAGCGCCGGCTTGGACCAGTCCGGGTCGCTGAACCAGCCGGGCGCCGGCAGACCCGCCGCCTCCAGCACCGAGTCGACCGGTCCGGTGCCGGGGTTGAGGAGGAAGGCGAAGGCCATGGTGGCCGCGACCGGCGGGGCGAGGTACGGCAGGTAGAACAGCGTCCGGAAGAGGCCCGTGCCCGTCCGGATCCGGGTGATGAGCAGGCCGACGCCGAGCCCGAAGGCGACCCGCAGGGTGACCGTGACCACGACCAGCCACAGCGTGTTGCGCAACGCGGGCCAGAACAGCGGGTAGTGGGCGAAGGTGTACGTCCAGTTCTTCGCCCCGCTCCACACCGGCGGCCGGAAGCCGTCGTAGTGCATGAAGGAGAAGTAGACGGTCGACAGCAGCGGATAGGCGAAGAAGACCGAGAAGCCGATCAGCCAGGGGGACAGGAACGCGACGGTCCGCAGCGCCGAACGGCGGCGCCGGGAGGCCGGGGTGACGGTGCTCATGGGCGCCTACTCCGCCTGCGCGATGTCCGTGTCGATCTGCCGCGCCGTCCTGGCGAGGCCCGCCCTCAGGTCCTTCTCCCGGCCGCTCTCGTAGTCGTAGCCGAACTGCTGGATGGTCACCAGGTACTGGCCGCCGTTGACGGAGGGCGGCGTGGTCGTCGAGTGCGGGTTCGCCGCGATGTCCAGGAACGTCCTGAAGCGGGGGTCGTACGTCAGCTTCGGGGACTTCAGCGCGGCGAGCGTGGAGGGCACGTTGTGGATCGCGTTGGCGAAGCCGACGACCGCGTCGGTGTCGGTGGTCATGTACTTCACGAGCTCCCAGGCCGCGTTCCGGTGGCGGCTGGTGGCGGCGATCCCGGCGACGGTGCCGGTGATGTAGCCCTTGCCGTACTGGCCGGCCTGGTCGTCGGGCACCGGCATCGGGGCGACGCCGATCTCGAACGCCGGCTTGGCCTCCAGGGCCATGCCCAGGCGCCACTCGCCGTCGAGCTGCATGGCGACCTGGCCGGTGTGGAAGGGGTGCCTGGGTCCCCACTCGTCGCCGAGCGTGGCGCGGAACCTCTCCAGCCTCCGGTAGCCGCCGAGTTCGTCGACCAGCCTCTTCTGCAGGGTGAAGCCCTTCTCGAAGGCGGGGTCGCCGGTCAGGTCGGACCTGCCCTCGGCGTCGAAGTACGTGGGCGAGAACTGCGCGAGGAGGTGCTCGGTCGTCGACTCCCAGCCGTGGTAGTTCGGCATGAAGCCGAGCTGCCGGTAGCCGTCGCCCTGCCGGACGGTCAGCTTCTTCGCGTCCGCCTCGAACTCGGACCAGGTCCTCGGCGGGTTGCGGATGCCCGCCTTCGCGAAGGCGGTCCTGTTGTAGTACAGCCCGTAGGCGTCGCCCAGCAGCGGCACCGTGCAGCGGTCGCCGCGGAAGCGGGTGTAGTCGTTCATCGCCTTCGGAAACGTCCGCTCCGGGTCGATGCCCGCCTTCTCGAAGAAGGGATCGAGGTCCACCAGCGCGCCCGAGGAGCAGAACTTCCCCACGTTGTTCGTGGTGAAGGAGGAGATGACGTCCGGCGCCTTGTCGCCGCCCGCGCGCAGGGCCTGGTTGATCTTGTCGTCGGTCATGTTGCCGACGACCCGGACGTGGATGGCGGGGTGCGCCTTCTCGAATCCCGCGATCAGCGACTTCACGGCGCTCACCTCGCCGGGCGCGCTCCAGGCGTGCCAGAAGGTGAGGGTCGTCTCCTGGGACGCGTCGTCGTCGGCGCCTGCCCCGGACCGGCCGGTGCAGGCGGTGGCGAGCAGCGCGAGGGCGGCGGAGGCGGCCAGGACGAGAGCCGTTTTGCGGGACACTTCGGGCATGGCTGGGTCTCCCTGGGACGGGCGGGCCGGGGCGGTGAGAGGGAATGAGAGGGGAAACGGGGGGGAGGGGAGGCGGCTGCGGCGGTTCAGCGCGAGGTGTCGAAGACCTCGTCGCGGGTGGCCGCGAGCGCGCTCTCCAGCGCGCCGCGCAGCACGGGGTGTTCGGTCACGGCGCCGACGACCAGACGCGGCCGGGACGCGGCCAGTTCCTCCAGTTCGGCCTGGACGAGACCGCGCAGCACCTCGCCGCCGGCGGTGAGCGAGGCGCCGCTGAGGACCACGAGTTCGGGATCGAGGACGGAGACGAGCGAGGCGAGGCCGGTGGCGAGCCGGGTCGCGTACGTCCGCAGCAGCTCCCGGTACGGGCCGGAGGCGTGGCCGGCGGCCCGGGCGACGAGCGCGGCGGCGGCCTCGGCGTACGGGCCCGACGGCAGGTCGCCGACGCCGAGTTCGCGGGCCAGCTCAGGCAGCGCCTGGGAGCCGGCCAGTTCCTGGTAGCCGCCGCTGTTGGCGCGGGTCACCCGGCGGACCAGTGGGGCGCCCGGCACCGGCAGGAAACCGACCTCGCCGGCGCCGCCGGTCCAGCCGCGGTGCAGCCGCCCGCCGAGGACGAGGGCGGCACCGAGGCCCTCCTGGTTCCACAGCAGGACGAAGTCCCGGTGGCCGCGGGCCGCGCCGAGACGCTGCTCGGCGACGGCGACGAGGTTGACGTCGTTCTCGTACTCCACCGGCATCGGCAGGGCGGCGGCGAGCTCGTCGAGCAGGGTGGGGGAGTGCCAGCCCGGCAGGTGGGAGGCGTAGCGCAGGCGGCCGGTGCCCGGGTCGAAGGCGCCGGGCGTGCCGACGACCAGCCGGTGCACGTCGTCCCGGGCCAGCCCCGCCGCCTTCACGGCGCCGTCGAGGGCGTCGGTGACCTGCCGGACGACCGGCGAGGCTGCTCCCCGCCGCTCGGACGCGGCCGACGGTTCGGGGGAGGCGCGCCGGCCCGGGACCGGGAGCTCGTACTCGCCCACCGTGCGGCCGGTGACGTCGGCGACGGCGGCGCGGATGCGGGCGGGCGTGACGTCCAGCCCGGCGGCGTACGCGGCGGCCGGGTTGACCGCGTACAGCTGCGCGTTGGGGCCCGGCCGGCCCTCGCTGGTGCCGGTGGCCAGCACCAGGCCGGCCGCCTCCAGCCGGGCGAGCAGCTGGGAGGCGGTCGGCTTGGACAGGCCGGTGAGCCTGCCGATCCGGGTCCGGGACAGCGGCCCGTGCTCGAGCAGCAGGTCCAGGGCGGCGCGGTCGTTCATGGCGCGCAGGACACGCGGGGTGCCCGGCGTACCGGCGGTTCCTGCCATACGGGTCGACACCTGCCTCTCGGCTGCCCGGCTTCCGACGTGGTCGGCGGACGTCCACCGCGGGGCGGCTCGGGCCGACACTGTTAGGAAGGTTTCCTTTCGGCGTGGCAGGAACCTAAGCCCGCGCCGGAGGAGGCGTCAAGACGTCAGGACATGCTGCGCCCGCGGCGGCGTGAGGTGGGGGCTACTTGGGCGCCGGGCCCTGCGGGACTATCGGTGAGGCTGCCTCCGACTGCGGTGACGCCGCGTTCGCGTAGACCGAGGGAGCCGCGACCGCCGCCGCGGGATCGGAGGCCGGGTCGCTGTCGGCGGTGGCGGTCGCGCCGCCGACGATGCGGATGTCGGCGGCCTCGAAGGCCCGCTTGATGCGCCAGCGCAGCTCGCGTTCGACGGTCAGGGACTTGCCGGGCATCGTCTTCGCGGAGACGCGCACCACCATCGAGTCCAGCAGCACGCTGTCCAGGCCGAGCACCTCGATCGGGCTCCACAGGAGCTCGTTCCAGGGCTCCTCCTTGCTCATCTTCTCGGCCACCTCGTCCAGCGTGGACTTCAGGTGGTCGAGGTTCTCGGACGCCTTCACCGTCACGTCGACGCCGGCAGTCGCCCAGCCCTGGGAGAGGTTGCCGATGCGCTTGACCTCGCCGTTGCGGACGTACCAGATCTCACCGTTGTCGCCACGCAGCTTGGTCACCCGCAGCCCGACCTCGATCACCTCGCCGGAGGCCACGCCCGCGTCGATCGTGTCGCCGACGCCGTACTGGTCCTCCAGGATCATGAAGACGCCGGAGAGGAAGTCCGTCACCAGGTTGCGGGCGCCGAAACCGACCGCCACACCGGCGACACCGGCGGAGGCCAGCAGCGGGGCCAGGTTGATCTGGAAGGTGGCCAGGACCATCAGCGCCGCGGTGCCGAGGATCAGGAAGCTCGCCACCGAGCGCAGCACCGACGCGATCGCCTGGGAGCGCTGGTGGCGCCGCTCCGCGTTGACCAGCAGGCCGCCCAGCGATGTGCCGGTGCCGCCCTGCGGGCCGCGGTTCATCCGGTCGATCAGCTTGGTGATCGCCCGCCGGACCACCACTCTCAGCACCGCCGCGATCACCAGGATCAGCAGGACCCTGAGGCCGATCGCCAGCCACGTGGACCAGTTCTGCTCGACCCAGCCGGCCGCGTTGGTCGCGCTCTGCTGGGCGTCCCGGAGCGTGGGCACGACCGGCACGGTCCCCGAGGGGGACGGCGACGGCGACGGACCGGCAGCCAGTAGGACGGCGGGCAAGGACACGGCAGGTACCTCCAGGTGCGTCCGCCCTCCGGCGCAGCGGTCGGTATCGGCTCGGTCACGGCAAGGTCACCGGACGGGCGGAAGCACCACATTAACGGTGCACGCTGTGCGGATTCCCGGGAACTTCCGAGGAGGGCGGCGCCCGACCGCCTCTGATCAGGCCCGTGTGAACGACCGGCGGTGCGGGGGACGGGTGACGTGTGGTCGAAAACACTCCCAGCCCGTTACCGGGACATGGTGGCGCGTTCGCCGGACCTGAGGGGAGACTGGCTGCAGATCGTCCCGGCGCGAGCCACGCGCCGCCGGCGTACAAGGAGGCATCCGTGCCGCATGTCCTGGTCCTCAACGCGTCGTACGAGCCGCTCGGCGTCGTACCGCTCCGCCGCGCGCTCGTCCTCGTCCTCGAGAACAAGGCCGTCTGCCTCGAGGAGTCCGGCGCCTATCTGCACAGCGCGACCGTCACCGTCCCCGCTCCCAGCGTGGTCCGACTCAAGCGATTCGTGCGGGTCCCCTATCGGGGACCCGTTCCACTGACCCGAAGGGCGCTGTTCGCGCGCGACGGGGGCCGGTGCATGTACTGCGGTGGCGTCGCAACCAGCGTCGACCACGTCGTCCCGCGCTCGCGCGGGGGCAAGCACGTCTGGGACAACGTGGTGGCCTCCTGCCGCCGCTGCAACCACGTCAAGGCGGACCGCCACCTCGTGGAACTGGGCTGGCGGCTGCGCCACAAACCCGCTCCGCCCACCGGACTGGCCTGGCGCATCATCGGCACCGGCCACCGGGACCCGCGCTGGCTGCCCTACCTGCAGCCGTACGGCGCGGACGACGCCCTGGCCCGGATCGACGGCATCTCCGCCTGACGGTCCCGGGCCTTCGTCGCCTCGGCCGGACCGCCCCGGCCGAGGCGACGAAGGCCGGCGCAGGTCCCCACCCGCGCCCCGGGGAGGGCGTCGTCACCGGCCCCGGTGGACCCCCGTCCCCCCGGGGCCGGACGCTCAGGCGTACCGCAGTTCCCCCGGGC
This sequence comes from Streptomyces sp. NPDC003697, assembly GCF_053587115.1. Lineage (NCBI taxonomy): Bacteria > Bacillati > Actinomycetota > Actinomycetes > Kitasatosporales > Streptomycetaceae > Streptomyces > Streptomyces sp. NPDC003697. The sequence continues at coordinate 29,219 of NZ_JBSFNN010000012.1, read as the reverse complement.
GCACCGAGCGGTGCAGCAGGGGCAGGGAGGCGGCCGCGGCGAGCAGGCAGGCGGCGTACACGCCGAGCGGCACCAGCAGCGCGGTGTACGGGACCGGCACGCCGAAGCGTCCCCCGGCGACGAGCACCGTGTACCCGGCGCCTATCGCCAGGCCTCCGGCGCCCGCCGCCAGGACGGCGGGGGCCAGCGGAAGCGCGGTCTCCAGCAGCAGGGCACGGGCGAGCACGGCGCGCGGCACACCCGCGGCGACCTGGGCGGCCAGGCCCCGGCGCCGGGTGGCGACGGACTCGGCGGTGCCCACGGCCAGCCCGGCCGCGGTGATGGCCAGGGCGACGGCGATCGCGGCGGCGGTCAGATCGAGCCCCGTCGTGTAGAACGACAGGGGCATCCCCAGCGCTCCCCTGCCGCGGGACTCCGCCAGGATGGCGACCAGGGTCCGCCGGACGCCCACGAAGCCGGTACCGACGACCGTGACCAGCAGCACCGCCGCGTGCGTCCGGGCCGCCGCCCACGGGTCCTCCCGCAGCCGCTCTGCCGCGATGAGCACCGCCGGGGACCCGGTCCGGGCCGCCAGCAGGCGCCCGGTCAGCGCGGACAGGGCGCCCACCAGCCACACCGCGCCCGCACCGGCGGCCAGCACCGCCCCGAACACGAGGAGCGGCCCGGACCAGTACCCCCTGCCGGGGCCCTCGGCGGCCGTACCGGCGGCGGCCAGCGGCGCGGCGGCGCCGACCAGCAGCAGCGCTCCCGCGAATGCCAGCGCCGGCCCGCGTCCCGTGCGCGGCCGGGCCCGCCGCACCCAGCCGAGCGGTGAGGCGACCACCCGGCGCAGCGCCAGCACCCCCGCCGCCGTGCCCAGCACGGGCACGGCCACGGTGACCAGCACGATCCCGGCCCAGGCCGGCCAGGACGGCCGCTGCGACAGCGCCGGCAGGGCGGCCACGCAGCCCGCCGTGGCCACGACCGAGCCGAGCGAGCAGGCCAGCCCCGTCTCCAGCGCGGTGATCCGCCGCACCTGGACCGGCGTCGCGCCCGCGAGCCGCAGCGCGGCCGCCCGCCGGTCGCGGTGCACCGCGCCGACCCGGGCGGACTGTCCGAGGAAGCCGAGCACCGGCACCAGCAGCAGGAGCAGGGCGACGATCACCCCGGAGCGCTCACCGGGCGCGTCGAGCAGGCCGTTGCCGAAGGGCACCGCGTGCCGGCCCCGCAGCGAGGCCAGGACGGCGGCCGCGAGCCCCAGTGCCGTCGCCCACAGCGCGCCCGCCGCCGTCAGCCCGATCCGCCACCACTCGCGCCGGTCCGACCCCCGGACGAGCAGCCGGGCCAGCCGCAGGTCGGTCCTCACACCGCCACCCCCAGCCCGGCCGTCACGCCGTCCTGCAGCCGCACCTCGCGGTCGGCGTAGGCCGCCACCCGGGCGTCGTGCGTCACCAGCACCACCGCGGTACCGCGGTCGCGGACGGTCCGCAGCAGGGCCGTCATCACCTGCTCGCCCGCCAGGGAGTCCAGCGCCCCCGTCGGCTCGTCCGCGAAGACGATCCTCGGGTCGGTCACCAGCGCACGCGCCAGCGCCGCCCGCTGGGCCTGGCCGCCGCTCAGCTGCCCGGGCCGCAGCGCGCCCTGCTCCGCCACGCCGAACCGCTCCAGCCACGCGGCGGCCCGTTCCCGGGCCTCCCGGCGCGCGGTGCCCGCCAGCATCAGCGGCAGCGCCACGTTGTCGAGCGCCGTCAGCTCGGGGATCAGCTGACCGAACTGGAACACCACACCGAACTCGGTGCGGCGCAGCTCGCTGAGCCGGTTCTCCGGCAGCCGGTCCAGTCGATCGCCGCCGTAGGCGACCGAGCCGCTGTCCGGGCGGACGATGCCGGCCAGGCAGTGCAGCAGCGTGGACTTCCCGCTGCCGCTGGCGCCGGTGACGGCGACGATCTCGCCGGCTCGCACCTCCAGGCCGGCGCCGCGCAGCGCCGGAGTGCTGCCGTGGGTCTTCACCAGGTCTCGGCCCGCGAGGAGCGGCCCGGGGTCGTTCGTCATGCTCGGTCGACCTCCGCGGTCAGTGAGGTGAGCCGGGCCTGCGTGGTCGTCATCCAGCGCAGGTCGGCGTCCAGGTGGTTGAGGGCGTAGTCCGCCGAGAGCACGGTCGCCAGGCCGGCGCCCGGGGCGGTCTTGACCGCCGTCAGCTCCCGCATCCGCTCCATGTGGGCGGCCCGCTGCGCCAGCAGGTGGCCGGCCGCATCGCCGCCGGTGAGGATCGCGACGACGACCTTGGCGAAGATCTCGTTCGTCACGAAGGGCGCCGGGGGCGTGATCCGGCCGCTCCAGGCGGCCAGTTCACGGCGGCCCAGTGCGGTGACGCGGTACAGGGTCCGCTCCGGCCCGCCGTCGGAGTCCGTCCCCTCGACCTCCGCGAGCCGGTCGCGGACCAGACGCTGCAGGGTCGTGTAGACCTGCCCGTAGGCCAGCGGACGGGCTTCGGGGAAGTGTTCGTCGTGGCGTCGCTTGAGGTCGTAGCCGTGGCTCGGCCCTCCGGCGAGCAGCCCCAGCAGGATGTGGCGGGTGCTCATGAGATCAGTATGCACTCAGTACAGGTACTGAGTGAATAGTGGGCGGTGACCAATTACGGGTGTGTGGTCGGCTGTTGGGAACCGTGCCGTGCGCGGGGGGTCAGTCCGCGACCGCGTACGCCTCCACGGACCACAGCGAGTAGCCGTACGGCGTGGCCCGCTTCCGGCCCTGCACCCGCACGAACCGCACGTCCGGTTCGTCCATCCGCAGCGTCTCGTGGCCGCCCCGGCCGTCCGTGACCGTGGCGGCCGTGCGCCAGCGGCGGCCGTCCGCGGAGACCTGGACGCGGTAGGCGGCCGGGTACGCGTCCTGCCAGCGCAGGTCCACCCGGCCGAGCCGGACCGGCCGGGCCAGCTCCGCCTGCCACCAGGCGCCGTCGTCGACGGGCGAGGACCAGCGGGTGGACGGGTCGCCGTCGTTCGCCGCGGACGCCGGGAAGTCGGGCGTCTCGTCGCCGGACGAGCTCGCGCGGGCGGTCCGGGCCAGGTCGGGACCGCCGGTGCGCGGGAAGGCGTGGACCGTGAGCGTACGGGTCACGCCCGCGAAGGAGACGCGGACGGCGTAGGCCCGTGCCGGCGACCCCGGGGCCACGCTCACCTCGACCGGGACGTCCGTCGTCGTGCCGCGCGGCAGGGTCAGCGGGGCGGCCGGGACGCGCACCCGGACCCCCGCGGGCGCCTCGGCGGTGACCCTGCCGCGGAGGTCGGCCGGGCGCCGGGAGGTGAGCCGGGCCGTGAGCCGCTCGGTGCCCCCGATCTCCGCGTCCACCGCGTCGGCCCCCGCCCGCGATCCGCCGGCGCCCGCCTCGGCGGGTGTCAGCGCCAGCTCCGCGGCGGGGGAGTCCGCGAACCACGGCACCAGGTGGCGCACACGGGAGGGCGCGGGACCGGTCACCCGGACGGCGTCGACCGGGTCGGCGGTGGTGAGTCCGGTGCCGGGCGCGCCGGAGGGGCGGGCGGTGGGAGATCCGCCGGCGGCCGGCCCGGAGGCCGGTCCGGCCGCCGAGGACGAGGGGGCGGCCGGGCCGTAGGGGAAGGGGGTCGCGGGACCCGACAGCAGACCGGGTACCGGACGGAAGGAGGAGCCGGGCCCCGGCAGGAGCGGGGAGCCGGACGCCGTACCGGACGGGCCGGACGCCGCGGCGGAGGACGGGCCGGGCGCCGGCGGCCGTCCGAGTGCGAGCTCCGTCGCCCCCGTCCCGCGCAGCGTCCCGAGGCGGTGCCAGCCCCGTCCGGGCACATGGGCCTCGACCGTCCCGCCGGTCCCGGGGTCGGTGAGCACCGTCACCGCGGCGAGGGTCCGGGGCCGGCCGAAGCGGACCGTGCGCCCGTCCGCCGTGCCGTCGCGGTCCACCGCGGGCTCGCGGTCGAGCCCCGCCCAGGCCGCGTACGCCGTCCGGGCCTGTTCCAGGAAGGGTTCCAGCACGCCCTTGCCGACGGTGACCCGGCCCCGCTTCAGCTCGGCCCGCAGCCCGTGCAGCTCCCGGTACCGGGTCCAGGCGCGGTCGGTGTCACCGGCGCGCTGGGCGCCGAGCATGTCGAGGGCGGCCGTGCCCGCCTCGCCGTAGCGGGCCAGCCGGGCCGTCCACGGGGCCACCTCGGCCGCCAGGCCGCCGCCGTCCGGGCCGAGCCGCCGGGGGGTCTCCCGCATCACCGTGAAGGCCGCGCGCAGCCGCCGCTCGGCGGTGTCGTACGCGGCCCGGTCCGCCGACGTGCGCGCTCGCCAGAACGCCGCCATCAGGGGCCGCAGATACGCCGACTCGGTACCGCCGAGGACCGAGGAGGCGTCGTTGCCGGCGAGCGCCGAGAGTGCCTCCTCGCGCCGCCCGTCGCCCGCCGCGAGATCGGCGATCGCCGCCCGCCAGGACTCCTGCGGCCGGTAGTCGCGCGGGTTCCAGGCGTAGTCGGCCGCCGTGAACAGCGGGATGCGGGAGGCCTCGGCCTGTTCCATGGCGTTGGCGAGCAGGGCCGCCGAGCCGCCCGCGACGGCCGGTTCGCGGCCGGTGTAGGGGCCGAGGAAGATGCGGTCCCCGGCGTAGTCGTTGACCGGGTAGTTGTCCATCGTGACCAGCGGGTGCCCGAACGCGGCCCGGGTCTCGGCCAGTTCGCGTCCCGTGATGGTCCGCGGCACCACGCCCACGCCGGTCCAGGCGACCTGCACGTCCTCGTCCAGCGCGGCCGACAGCGCCCGCCGGTACGGGGTCGTGCCGTCCTCGTAGAACTCGGTCGGCATCAGCGTCAGCGCGGCGGCCCCCGGGTGACGTTCCGTCAGGTGGCGGGCGACCGCGTTCGCCACGCGCGCCTGGGCCCGGGCCGCCGCCTCGGGCCCGGAGCCGAACCGCTCGGCATCCGCGCGGCAGTGCCACTCGGTGTAGCTGACGTCCTGGAACTGGAGCTGGAACGCCCGGAAGCCCAGCGCCCACATCGCGTCCAGCTTGCGCGTCAGCGCCCGCAGGTCGCCGTCCGAGGAGAAGCACAGCGACTGGCCCGGGGCCACCGCCCAGGCGGGCGTCACGTGGTTGCGGCGGGCCCGCTCGGTCAGCTCCCGGAACGCCGCCCGCTGCCCGGCCGGGTAGGGCTCGCGCCAGCGCTCCTGCCGGTAGAGGTCGTCGCCGGGGGCGTACAGGTACCGGTTCTGCTTGGTGCGGCCCATGAAGTCGAGCTGTGCGAGCCGTTGTTCGCGTGTCCACGGGGTGCCGTAGAAGCCCTCCGTCGTCCCGCGCACGGCGGTGCCGGGCCAGTCCCGGACGGTGACCCCCGGGATCGTGCCGTCCTCGCGCACCAGCTGGCGCAGTGTCTGCACCGCGTGGAACAGACCGTCCTCGCCGGCGCCGCCGAGCGTCACGCCGTCGGGGCCGCTGGTGAGGACGTACCCGCCGGAGGGCAGGGCGTGGCGCGGATCGGCGTGCGGCCGTTCCGTGCGGGCCCGCACCACCAGCGCCCCCGCCGGGACGGGGTCCGCCGGGCCCAGCTCCGTGATCGTGCGGACCCCGGCCCGCCGCAGCAGCTCGCGCAGCGCGTCGAGGGCGTACGGGTCGGCCGTCGCGTCGGCGGCCAGGGCGACCCGGTCCGGCACGGTGACCCGGGCGCCGGTCACGCGCAGGGACTGCGGGCGCGGCCAGACGGCGACATCGGCGGCCGTGGCGGGCTGCTCGGGGTGGGTGGCCGCCGTACCGGGGGCCGGTGGCGCCGCCGCGGCGGTGGGAGCGCCCCCCACGGCCGAGGCCGCGAAGGCGAACAGGAGTGCGGCCGCCCCCTTTCCGCGCCGAAGCTGCATGTGCCCCCTCCTCGTCCTCGGCCTTCCCCACGTCGGACCCGAGGAGGTTCGAGCCCACCATTCAGGCGGTGAGGGTGTCAATCACAGTGGCCGTTGTGCCGTGAATGCCCCACCCTGGAAAGGCGTGCGGAGACGGTGCGGTCGTTCCGGCGGACGCCCCGCGGCCGAACCGGCACGGACGGCGACGGGCGTGTGAACCGGAGCACCTGCTCCCTTCCCGTACGTCTGCCGTTCCGCGCAGTGGGTAGGGCTGCGGTCATCCGCTGGATGCCGTACTCGACAAGGAGGCCCCCGTGGCCGCACCGGCACACCTTCTCCTCTCGGCCCTGTCCAAACCCCTGGCGGAGTTCTCCGCCGACGAACCCGCACCGCCCGCCGGCCCCTCCCCGTGCTGCACCGGCGCGGAGGGCGCGCACGCCGACGTCCCGCTGACCAGCGAGCCCCCGCTGCCGGCCGCCGAGCCGCTGACCAGCGAGCCCCCGCTCGCCGAGGCCGCGCCCCTGACCAGCGAGTGCTTCTCCGCGTTCGCTGCCCCGGCCGAGGAGGAGACCCACGCGTCCGGTCCGGGCCCCCGCGGCGCGGAGTCGTAGATGACAGCGGAACAGCCGGAGGAACCCCCCACGGAGGACCTGACCCGCCTCGCCGGACTGCACGGCGTCGCCACCTCCTACAGTCCCTCGCCGGGGCGTACGGTCCCGGCCTCCACCGCGGCGGTCGTGGCCGCCCTCGCCGCCCTCGGCGTCGACGCGAGCACCCCTGAGGCGACCCGGGCCGCCCTGACCGCCCGCGAACGGGAACCGGAACACCGCCTGCTGCCGCCCACGGTGGTGTGGTGGGGCGGCGCGGAGACGGCCCCGGCGGAGCCCGGCGGGCCGGACGGGCCGGTAGCGGCGGAGGTCCCGGTCGCGGCGGCCGCGGAGGCGCTCGCCGCCCGCCTGCCCGAGGGAACCCGCCTGGCCGTCGAGACCGAGCGGGGCGAGACCCGCCCGTCCCCCGACCGGCTACCGCCCGGCGTCCACCGGCTCACCGCCACCACGCCCGACGGCCGCAGCGGGCAGGCCCACCTGGTCGTCGCCCCGGCCCGGCTGCCCACACCCCCCGGACGCTCGTACGGCCTGCTCGTCCAGCTGTACTCCCTGCTCTCGCAACGCTCCTGGGGGATGGGCGACCTCGGTGACCTCGGCGAGCTGACCGCCTGGGCCGGACGCGCGCTGGGCGCCGGGTTCGTCCAGGTCAACCCCCTGCACGCGGCCGTGCCGGGCGCGCCCACCGACCCGTCCCCCTACCGCCCCTCCTCCCGCCGCTTCCCCGATCCGGTGCACCTGCGCGTCGAGGACGTGCCGGAGTTCGCGTACGTCGAGGACCGCGAGCGGGTGCGGGACCTGCTCGAACGGGCCGCGCGGCTGCGCGCCGCCGTCCTGGAGGAGGACGCGCTCATCGACCGGGACGCGGTGTGGGAGCTCAAACGGGAGGCCCTTGAGCTGGTGCGGCAGGTGCCGCTCGGCCCGGGCCGCCGCGCCGCCTACGCCGACTTCCTCGCCGAGGAGGGCGAGGCCCTGGAGGACCACGCCACCTGGTACGCCCTGGCCGAGGTGCACGGCTCCGACTGGCACACCTGGCCCGCAGGCCTGCGCGACCCCCGGTCCCCGGAGACCGCCCGCGCCCGCGCCGGGCTGATGGAGCGGGTCGACTTCCACTCCTGGCTCGCCTGGCTCACCGACGTCCAGCTCACCGCCGCCCAGCGCGGCGCCCGCGAGGCGGGTATGCCGGTCGGCGTGGTGCACGACCTGGCGGTCGGCGTGCACCCGGCCGGTGCCGACGCATGGGCCCAGCAGGACCACTTCGCGGCCGGCATGTCGGTGGGCGCCCCGCCGGACGCCTTCAACGCGCGCGGCCAGGACTGGGGCCTGCCGCCCTGGCGGCCCGACCGTCTGGCCGAGTCCGGTTACGCCCCGTTCCGCCGCCTGCTGCGCGCCCTCTTCCGCTACGCGGGCGCCCTGCGCATCGACCACGTCATGGGACTGTTCCGGCTCTGGTGGGTGCCGCAGGGCCGGCCGCCGACCGAGGGCACCTACGTCCGGTACGACGCCGAGGCCATGCTCGCCGTCCTCGTACTGGAGGCCTCGCGGGCCGGGGCCGTGGTGATCGGCGAGGACCTGGGGACCGTCGAGCCCGGGGTGCGCGAGACACTCGACCGGCGCGGAGTGCTCGGCACGTCCGTCCTGTGGTTCGAGCGGGACTGGGAGGGCGACGGCCGCCCCCTGCCCCCCGAACGCTGGCGCGCCGACTGCCTGGCCACCGCCACCACCCACGACCTGCCGTCCACCGCGGCCCGCCTCACCGGCGAGCACGTCGAACTGCGGCACCGTCTCGGACTGCTCACCCGGCCGCTGGAGGCGGAGCGCGCGGAGGCCGCCGCGGACACCGCCGAGTGGCTGTCGGTGCTGACGGAACTGGGCCTGCTCAAGGGCGCGGGCGGGGGCCGCTGCCTCTCCTCGGAGGAGGCCGAGATCCAGGCCGTCCACCGCTTCCTGCTGAGCACCCCGGCCCGCATGGTCGGCGTCTGGCTCCCGGACACGGTCGGCGACCGCCGCCCGCAGAACCTGCCCGGCACGTGGGACCAGTACCCGAACTGGCGCCTGCCCGTCGCCGACGCGGAGGGCCGCCCGGTCACCCTGGAGCAGCTGGCCGCGTCACCCGGACTGCACGCGCTGACGGACGTCCTGCGGGAAGGGGTGCACGGGCGGCCCGGCGGGACGGAACCGGCGGACGGGCCGGCGGGTCCGGCGGACGGGCCGGCGGGTGCGCCGGCGGACGGCCCTGCTGACGGCCCGGCGGACGGGCCGCCCGGCTGATCGGCGGGGTGGCTCAGGGCGGGGCGGCGGTGGGCGGCCGAACGGTGGGCCGGTGGGTGTGCCGGTGGTGGGATCGTTTCGGTGGCCCGGGTCCGGGTCCGGGGACGGACGTGGTCCCCTGACCGCCGGACGGGCCGACCCGTCGGACGTGCCGACGCCTCGGAGGCGCCGACCCGTTCGGCGCGCCGATCCGCCCGACGCGGACAACGGGCTCCCGGCCCCGGCGGGCGAGTGGGCGGCGGGCGGACGGGCGTAGGCGTGCGGGTGCGGGCGGGCGGCCCCGCCGCCGCCCCGCCGTCCGGGGCACCTCCTCCGGGGCCCGCCGGACGCGCGGCGCGCGATGCCTCCTGCGGCACCCCGAGCGCGCGGCCGCTTCGGGCGTTCGCTACTTTTGCACCGTGGACAAGAAGAACGCCCTGCGCGCCGGCGCCCTGGCCGCCGGTACGACGCTGATGATGCTGCTCATGTCGTCCCCCGCGCTCGCGCTGACCCGCGACGACGGTGACGACCCCGGCCCGGGCCTGAGTGTCATCGAGACGCTGGGTCTCTACGTCGCCCTTCCGCTCGTCCTGTTCGGGGTCATCGCGGGCCTGGTCATGGTGCTGGACAAGTCCCACGCCAAGCGGGACGAGACCACCGACAACGTGCGCATCAAGGCCCAGGCCTGACGGAGTTCTTCCGCGCCGGGCAGGCCCGGACCGGGCCCCCGGCACACGCCGACGCCGAGGCCGACGCCTGGGCGCCGGTCCCGCCCGATGCGGACGCGCACCGCCGTCCGCCGGTGGGGCCGGCGCTTCGTCGTGCCGCCGTACCGGCCGGCTTTCGACAGTCGGTACGACGGCATGCTCGCTGACCGTCTTTCCGGCGTGCGTGCGCTTCCCCGGCGTGCGCTGCGTCCAGGAGGCCGCCCGCGCCGGCCGGGCGACCGTCCGACGTGGCGCCGCCCTCCCCGGCCGGGCGCCGGTCGCCGGGCCGTGGACGCGCTGCCGCGCCGCGCCCGCGTCGCTCGGGCATGACGCCGAGCCCGGCGGACGCGCCCTGCCTCACGGGCTCGGCGCGGTCAGGTACCGCTGGACCGTCGGCGCCAGCCACTCCACGATCTCCTCGCGCGCCAGCGACACCGCCGGCGCGAGACGCAGCACGTAACGGGTCAGGGCAAGCCCGAGCAGCTGGGCTGCGCACAGCGCCGCCCGCGCCGGCACCTGCTCCGGGTCGGGGCACACCTGCCGGGCCGCCGGCAGCAACTGGTCCCGGAACACGCCCTGCAACCGCTCGGCCCCGGCGGGATTCGTGACGCCGACCCGCAGGATCGCCGTCAGCTCGCCGTTGTCCTCCCACACGTCCAGGAAGTGGGACACCAGCGCCCGTCCGACCTCCTCGCGCGGCAGCGCGGCCAGGTCCGGCAGTCGCAGATCGAGGGAGACGGCCGCCGCGAACAGACCCTCCTTGTTGCCGTAGTAGCGCATCACCATCGACGGATCGATGCTCGCGTCCCTGGCGATCGCCCGGATGGTGGCCCGGTCGTACCCGTCGGCGGCGAATCGCCGGCGCGCGGCGTCGAGGATGGCGGCCCTGGTGGCGTCGGAGCGGCGGACGGGCGCGGACGGGCCGGGGATGCCAGAGGGGCGAGGCGTAGGGGAGAAGCGGGTGGGAGCGGAGACGCCGGACGCGTCGGCAGGGGTGCTGTCGGCCATGACAACAAACGTAGGCCAACAAGCGTTGACACGTCCAGCGCTGCGGCGTTACGTTGCCAACATGCGTTGACCAACGCGTGTTGGCCATAGGGAGGTCCCCATGTCCGGCAGCCCTGGCAACCCCACCCCGCGCACCCCCGCCACCGGCACCTCCACCACCCCCCGGCCCGCCGCCCCGGCCGCCGCCACTCCGGCCCCCGGCCGCGTGATCGTCGTCGGAGCCGGACCCGCGGGCCTCCTGCTCGCCGGCGACCTCGCCACCGCGGGCGTCCCGGTCACCCTGCTGGAGAAGCGGCCCCCGGGGATCAGCAATCTGTCGCGCGCGTTCGTCCTGCACGCCCGCGCGCTGGAGCAGCTCGACGCCCGGGGCCTCGCCGACGGCCTCGAAGCCGCCGGAACCGCGCTGGACCGCCTCAGGCTCTTCGCCGGGCTCGCCCTCTCCCTCCGCGACCTGCCCTCCCGGTTCCCCCACGTCCTCGTGCTCCCGCAGTACGAGGTGGAGAAGGCCCTGGAGCGGCGGGCGGTCGGGACGGGGGTGGACGTCCGGTACGAGACCGAGGTGGTGGGGCTCACCCAGGACGCGGACGGCGTCACCGTCGAGGTCCGCGGGCCCGGCGGGCGGCGGGAGGCGCTGCGGGCCGCGTACGCGGTCGGCACCGACGGACTGCACAGCACCGTCCGGAAGGCCGTCGGGCTGCCCTTCCCGGGCCGTTCCGTGATCCGTTCCCTCCTGCTCGCGGACGTCCGGCTCGAAGAGGAGCCCGAGGCGGTGCTCGCCGCGAACGCCGTCGGTGACGTCTTCGCCCTGATCGCGCCCTTCGGTGACGGCTACTACCGCGTCATGGGCTGGCACCGCGGCCGCGACCTGCCCGACGGCGAGTCCCTCGACCTCGACGAGCTCAGGGAGATCACCCGGCAGGCCCTCGGCCGTGACTACGGCATGCACGACCCCCGCTGGATGTCCCGCTTCCACAGCGACGAACGTCAGGCGCCCGCCTACCGGGTCGGCCGGGTCTTCCTTGCGGGCGACGCCGCCCACGTCCACACACCCGCCGGCGGCCAGGGGATGAACACCGGACTGCAGGACGCGGCCAACCTCGGGTGGAAGCTCGCCCAGGTCCTCTCCGGCCACGCGCCCGAGGCGCTCCTCGCCACCTACGAGAGTGAACGCCACCCCGTGGGCAGGTCGGTGCTCCGCAGCAGCGGCGGCATCGTCCGGCTCGCCATGGCCGCGCGTCCGTGGACCCGCGCCCTGCGCGCCGTCCTCGCCGCCTTCCTGAACACGGTGCCGCCGGTCCGCCGCAGGGCGGTCGGCCAGGTCACCGGCATCGGCTACCGGTACCCCGCGCCGCGCGGGTCCCACCCGCTGGCCGGCGCACGCGTCCCGGACGTCGCCCTCGCGGGCGGGAGCCGGCTGTACGAGGCCCTGCGCGGCGGCCGGTTCGTGCTCATCTCCCCGCAGGCGTACGAGGTGGGGCGGGACCGCGCCGCCCGGCTGACCGGGGTGCGCTGGGCGAGCGACCGCCGGACGGCCGTCCTGGTCCGCCCCGACGGGTACGTCGCCTGGGCGGCGGACTCGGCCGGCCCGGCCGCGATCGAGGCCGCGGTCGCCGCCCACGTGGGCTGAGTCGCCCGAGGAAAGCCGCCGTGGGCCTCCCCCCCCGTGCGGGGCCGGTGAGCGGGGCCCGGCGCCCTCAGGCACCCCGGTGCGGACTCCCGGCCCTCACGGTGTGCCGTCCTGCGCCTCGGCCAGCAGTTGCCTCAGCAGGCCGGCGAGTTGGTCGGCCTGGTCGGCGCCGAGGCCGGACAGGGCCTCCGTCTGCGCGGCGAGGCCGGCGCCGACCGCCTCGTCGATGAGCCGCAGCCCCTTGTCGGTGAGCGTCACCTGCAGGCCCCGGCGGTCGTGCGGGTCGGGGGAGCGGCGCAGCAGGCCCGCGCGTTCCAGCTTGTCCAGGCGGCCGGTCATGCCGCCCGTGGTGAGCATGAGCGTCGCCGACAGCTGGCGGGGCGAGAGCGTGTAGGGGGCACCGGCCCGCCGCAGGGTGGCGAGCACGTCGAACTCGCCGCGCGAGATGCCGAAGGGGGCGTACGCCTTCTCGATCCGGTCGCCCATCGCCCGCGAGAGGCGGAAGATCCGCCCGAAGACCTGCACCGCCGTGGTGTCGAGGTCGGGCCGTACGGCCGTCCACTGGTCGATGATCGCGTCGACCGCGTCCCTGCGCTGCTGTGGCCCTGCACTCATGGGACGAGTATCCGGGCCCGCTGATCTCCGCCGCAAGGAACCCCCTCGAAGGCCGAAAGGTCCTGGCCGAGCCGTCTGCCGTCCGGTCCGCCCGCGGTCGGCGCCGGCTCCCGCTCGCGCCCCCGCGCCCACAGCGCGCGCCGAACGGAAGGGGGCGCCCGGCCGGTCGCCGGGCGCCCCCTGTTCGGTGACTCGGACCCTACGCCCGGGCCGCCGCCGCGTCCGCGGCCTGGGCCTTCAGCGCGCGCTCGACGCCCGCGCGGGACTCCGAGACCAGCCGGCGCAGGGCCGCGCTCGGCTCGGCGGAGGCCAGCCACTCGTCCGTCGTGCGCAGGGTGTCCTCGGACACCTGGATCGACGGGTACAGGCCGACCGCGATCTGCTGGGCCATCTCGTGGGACCGGGAGCCCCAGATGTCCCGCAGCACCTCGAAGTACTTCTCCGTGTACGGGGCCAGCAGCTCCCGCTGGTCGGTCTGGACGAAGCCCGAGATGACCGCCTCCTGGACGGCGTTCGGCAGCTTGTCGGACTCCACGACCGAAGCCCAGGCCTCCGCCTTGGCCTCCGACGTCGGACGGGCGGCGCGGGCCGTGGCCGCGTGCCGCTCACCGGCCGCCGTCCGGTCCCGCTCGTACTCGCCCGCGATCTCGTTCTCGTCGTAACGACCCACGGCCGCCAGCCGTTCCACGAACGCCCAGCGCAGTTCCGTGTCGACGGCCAGGCCCTCGATCGTCTGGGAGCCCTCCAGCAGGCCGTTCAGCAGGTCGAGCTGTTCCGGGGTGCGGGCCGTCGCCGCGAATGCCCGGGCCCAGGCCAGCTGGTGGTCGCTGCCGGCCTCGGCGGCGCGCAGGTGGGCCAGGGTGGCGTCCGTCCAGCGGGTGAGGAGGGTCTCGCGGACGGCCGGGTCGGAGTACAGGTCGATCGCCAGCTTCACCTGGCGGTGCAGCGACTGCACGACGCCGATGTCGGACTCCTTGCCGATCCCGGACAGCACCAGGGACAGGTAGTCGCGGGTGGCGAGCTCGCCGTCGCGGGTCATGTCCCACGCCGACGCCCAGCACAGGGCCCGCGGCAAGGACGACTCGAAGTCGCCCAGGTGCTCGGTGACGAAGGCGAGCGACCGCTCGTCCAGACGGACCTTCGCGTACGACAGGTCGTCGTCGTTGAGCAGGACCACGTCCGGGCGGCTCCGGCCCGCCAACTGCGGCACGGCGGTCAGCTCGCCGTCCACGTCCAGCTCGATCCGGTCGGTGCGCACCAGCTTGCCGCTCGCCTGGTCGCGGTCGTACAGGCCGATCGCGATGCGGTGCGGGCGCAGCGTCGGCTCGCCCTTCGCGCCGGCCGGGAGCGCCGGGGCCTCCTGGCGGACGGCGAAGGAGGTGATGGTGCCTGAGCCGTCCTCCTGGTCCGTCTCGATCTCCGGACGCAGGACGTTGATGCCCGCCGTCTCCAGCCACTTCCCCGACCAGGTCTTCAGGTCGCGGCCGGAGGTCTTCTCCAGGGCGCTCAGCAGGTCGGCCAGGCGCGTGTTGCCGAACGCGTGCCGCTTGAAGTACGCCTGCACGCCCCGGAAGAACTCGTCCTCGCCGACGTAGGCGACGAGCTGCTTCAGCACGGAGGCGCCCTTGGCGTACGTGATGCCGTCGAAGTTGACGAGCACGTCGTCCAGGTCGCGGATGTCCGCCATGATCGGGTGCGTCGACGGCAGCTGGTCCTGCCGGTACGCCCAGGTCTTCATCGAGTTGGCGAACGTGGTCCACGAGTGCGGCCACCGCGAGCCGGGCGCCGCGGCCTGGCAGGCGATGGAGGTGTAGGTGGCGAACGACTCGTTCAGCCACAGGTCGTTCCACCACTCCATGGTGACCAGGTCGCCGAACCACATGTGGGCCAGTTCGTGCAGGATGGTCTCCGCCCGCATCTCGTACGCCGCGTCGGTCACCTTCGACCGGAAGACGTACTGGTCGCGGATGGTCACCGCACCGGCGTTCTCCATCGCGCCCGCGTTGAACTCCGGCACGAAGAGCTGGTCGTACTTCTCGAACGGGTACGCGTAGTCGAACTTCTCCTGGAACCAGTCGAAGCCCTGCCGGGTGACCTCGAAGATGGCGTCGGAGTCGAGGTACTCCGCCAGTGAGGGCCGGCAGTAGATGCCGAGCGGCACGCGCTGCCCGTTCTTCTCGTACACGCTGTGGACCGAGTGGTACGGGCCGGCGATCAGCGCCGTCACGTACGTCGAGATCCGGGGCGTCGGCGCGAACGTCCAGACGTGGTCCTCCGGCTCGGGGGCCGGCGAGTTGGACACGACCGTCCAGCCCTCGGGTGCGCGCACGGTGAACTGGAAGGTGGCCTTCAGGTCCGGCTGCTCGAAGGCGGCGAAGACCCGGCGGGCGTCCGGCACCTCGAACTGGGTGTACAGGTACACCTGGTCGTCGACGGGGTCGACGAAGCGGTGCAGGCCCTCACCGGTGTTGGTGTACGCGCAGTCGGCGACGACCCGCAGGACGTTGCGGCCCCGCAGCAGGCCGGGAAGGGCGATCCGCGAGTCCTGGAAGACCTCGGCCGGGTCCAGGGCGTCGCCGTTGAGCGTGACCTCGTGGACCGTCGGGGCCACCAGGTCGATGAAGGACTCCGCACCGTCCTCGGCGACGTCGAAGCGCACGGTGGTCACGGACCGGTAGGTGCCTCCACCGCTCCCGGCCTCGGCTGAGGGGGAGGCACCCTCTCCCTGCGCGCCGGAGAGGTCGAGATCGATCTCGTACGAGTCAACGGTGAGCAGCTTCGCCCGCTGCTGCGCCTCTTCGCGGGTCAGGTTTGTGCCAGGCACGCGGTCATCTCCTCGTGAATGTGTGGGTTGCGTCATCTTTCCACGAGTGCCGCCGGGGCGTGCGGCGGCCGGCGCGGTGGGCACGCACGCCGAGGGGCGGTCACCCGTACGGTGACCGCCCCTCGGCTCGTACCGGGCCGGAGCCGGCTACGCGCGCAGCTCCGCCGCGACCAGCTCGGCGATCTGCACGGCGTTCAGGGCCGCGCCCTTGCGGAGGTTGTCGCTGGAGACGAACAGGGCGAGACCGTTGTCCACGGTCTCGTCCCGGCGGATGCGACCCACGAAGGAGGGGTCCTGGCCGGCCGCCTGCAGCGGGGTCGGGATGTCGCTGAGGGCGACACCGGGAGCGCCGGCCAGCAGCTCCGTCGCGCGCTCCGGGGACAGCGGACGGGCGAAGCGGGCGTTGACCTGGAGGGAGTGGCCGGAGAAGACCGGGACGCGCACGCAGGTGCCCGAGACCTTCAGGTCCGGGATCTCCAGGATCTTGCGGGACTCGTTGCGGAGCTTCTGCTCCTCGTCGGTCTCGTTCAGGCCGTCGTCGACGAGGTTCCCGGCGAAGGGCAGCACGTTGAAGGCGATCGGCCGCTTGTAGACGGCCGGCTCGGGGAAGTCGACCGCCGAGCCGTCGTGGGTCAGCCGGTCGGCCTCGGCGGCGACCTTCTGCGTCTGGCCGTGCAGTTCCGCCACGCCCGCGAGACCCGAGCCGGACACGGCCTGGTAGGTCGCCACGACCAGGGCCTCGAGGCCCGCCTCCGCGTGCAGCGGCCTGAGGACCGGCATCGCCGCCATCGTGGTGCAGTTCGGATTGGCGATGATGCCCTTGGGCCGGTTCATCATCGCGTGCGGGTTCACCTCGGAGACCACCAGCGGCACGTCCGGGTCACTGCGCCACGCCGAGGAGTTGTCGATCACGACCGCGCCCTGCGAGGCGACCTTCTCGGCCAGGGCCCTGGATGTCGCGCCGCCCGCGGAGAACAGCACGATGTCCAGGCCGGTGTAGTCGGCGGCCGTCGCGTCCTCCACCGTCACGCCGTCGACCACCTTGCCGGCCGAGCGGGCCGAGGCGAACAGGCGCAGCTCGGTGGCAGGGAAGTCGCGCTCCGTGAGGATCCTGCGCATGACCGTGCCGACCTGACCGGTGGCTCCGACGATTCCGACCCTCACGGTGACTCCCTCTGCGTGTTCGAACCTGCTGTGCGGCCGAGGCCTTCCCATGATGCGGCCGACCCCGGCCCACCTGTCCAATCCTTTGCGCCGCGCGACCCGGTACGAGGACGCCCCGCCGCCAGGCGTGGTTGCGGTCGTTCCGTGACAACGCACGGTGAACTGCAGATATTCGCCCACAGCGGCCACGGCGCCGCAAGCTGTGCTGTGGTGCGTGCCTGCCCGCCGGTATCCGGCGTATACGCGATGTGACGTACGCCTCGGCCCGCCTCCGTGGCAGCCGGGGCCCGACGGCGCCCCCGGCGGGAGGTCCGGCGCGCCGTTCCCCGGCGGACCGCGGGCGAGGAGGCCGTCGTCGGCGGCCGCCCGGACGACGTGCCCGCCCGCGCGCCCGGAGGACGTGCGAGCCCGCGCGCGGGACGACGTGCCGGCCCGCGGGTCCTGATCGGGGCGGGGCCGGCCTCCCGCGTCCCTCGCCCGCCCACGGCAAAGGGGCGGGCGCCCTGTACGGACGCCCGCCCCCTTCCGTGCCCGGTGAGCTACTGCGTGACCTTCTCGATCTTCACGCTGCCGGTGCCCGTGACCGTGCCGCGCGCGTTGAGGAGCTGGACGCGGCCGAAGAACTCACGTCCCTCGGGTGCCTCGGCGGCCGCCGTGACCTGGCCGGTCACGGTCGCCGAGGCGCCGGTGCCCAGCTTCACCGCCGGCGTGTCGCCGACCGTGACGGTGCCGAGCGTCGCGGAGAAGAACACGTCCCGGTAGTCGTAGGCGGTCGAGCCGGACGGCACCGAGTAGCCCACGACCTTGACGGTGTACGTGCCGGCGGCGGGCCTGGCGATGGACACCGCCTCCTCCGAGTCGCCGTCCGCGGACTGCGCGACCTGCGCGCCGCTCGCGTCGTAGACCGTGAGGTCCAGGTCGGCGGCCGTGTCCGTGACGTTGCCGATGGCCACGTCGAGCGACTGGGCGCCCTCGGGGACGACCACGGTGGTGGTCCGGGTCTCGCCGTCCGCGATGGTCGGGCGGTCCGTCTTCGAGGAGCCGAGCGGGCCGCCGGCGAGCTTGCCCTCCAGGGCCGCGTACTTGTTCGTCACCGTCCAGGAGGCGGTGACCGGCGTGCCGACCTTGGCCTCGGCCACGGTGACGGTCTCCGGGTCGAAGACGGCGCCGAGGACGGAGACGTCCAGCCGGTAGGGGTTGTCGAGCAGCGGCGAGGTGCGGCGCGCCTCGACCTCGATCTCCCAGACGCCGGCCTGCGGGTCCGCGTAGGCGCGCACGTCGGGCTTGCAGCCGTTGCCGTCGAGGTAGTTGTTGTAGCAGTACGGCGTGGAGGTGTTGTCGACCGGAGTGCCGTACGGGTGGATGGCGATGAACCGGGTCTGGCTCTTGTCCTTCAGGCCGCCGATCGCGACCTCCAGGGACTTGGCGCCCTCCGGCACGGTCAGGAAGTACGACCGGGTGCTGTTGCGCTGCACCGAGCCGGACGCCGCGTACGTGTACGCGACCGGCGACGACGCCACGACCGTGGTGAGGATCTGCTGGTCGACGCCCACGGTGAACGGATCGTCCACCTCGAGGATCGCGCTCTTGATGCCCGCCGACGACGGGGCGGCCTGGACGCGGACGGTCACCGGCTGGTTCAGCCCCAGCTTCACCAGCGGGGAGCCGACGACGCGGAAGGTGCCGCCCGCGTTGTTGACCAGCCGCAGCGTGTGCCAGACGGCCCGGTCGGGGCCGGAGGTGCGGGTGACGGTGACGTCGTACGTCTTGCGCTCACCGGCCTTCAGGCCGCCCTCGCGGTCGTACAGGCCGGTGCCGAAGCCCGGGGTCTTCAGGGCGTAGTCGATCGCCGTGTCGACGGGGGCCTTGACCGTGTAGGTGTGGGCGCTCGCGCCGTGGCGGATCGCGTTCCAGGCGTCCACGACGTCGATGCGGCCCGCGCCCTCCTCGTAGGCCTGGACGCCCGGGATGTGGTGGGCGGTCGAGGTCAGCGCGGTGCGCAGCACGGCCGGGGTGAGGTCGATGCCCTGCTGCCCGGCGGCCGACAGCAGCAGCGCCGAGGCACCCGCCGCCTGCGGGGACGCCATCGAGGTGCCCTGGAGCATCGAGTAGCCCGCCGGCAGCGCGTAGCCGGCCTCGGCGACCGGGGAGCCCGGCAGCCAGGTCTGGGTGGTGTTGATCGCCGCGCCGGGCGCGGTCAGGGTCGGCGTGAAGCCGCCGTCCTCACGCGGACCGCGCGAGGAGAAGGGCATCATCGCGTACTCGGTCTCCACGGCCGAGCCGTAGTTGGCGGCCCAGGTCTCCTTGGAGATGGCCGCGCCGACCGAGACGACCTTGTCGGCCAGGCCCGGGTCGCCGATCGTGTTGGCGCCGGGGCCGGAGTTGCCGGCGGATATCACCAGCTGCACGCCGTAGGTGTCGATCAGGCGCGTGTACAGCTCGGCGCGCGCGTTGTTGCCGTCGTTCAGCGCCGGCAGGCCGCCGATCGACATGTTGACGATGTCGACGCCGCGGTTGGCGACGAGGTCGATCATGCCCTCGGTGAGCGCGACGTTGGTGCAGCCGCCGGTCCAGGTGCAGGCCCGGGAGGAGACGATCTTCGCGCCGGGGGCGGCGCCGTTCATCTTCCCGCCGAACAGGCCGTTGGCGGCGGTGATGCCGGCGACGTGGGTGCCGTGCTCGGACTCGATGACGCCGATGTTGACGAAGTCGGCCTTCTTC
This sequence comes from Streptomyces sp. NPDC003697, assembly GCF_053587115.1. Lineage (NCBI taxonomy): Bacteria > Bacillati > Actinomycetota > Actinomycetes > Kitasatosporales > Streptomycetaceae > Streptomyces > Streptomyces sp. NPDC003697. Next base: position 9,881 of record NZ_JBSFNN010000012.1, on the reverse strand, counting down.
CCGATCCAGGACCCGCCGTAGGGGTCCATCGGCACGTCCTTGCGGATCTGCACGACGAACGGCTGGCGCTCGACGACGTCCGTCTTCGGGTCGTCGGTGCCGAAGTACCCGATCTGGTAACCGTCCTTGTACGGCTTCATCGGCTGGTCGTCGGTGAAGTCGGCGTTGTTGTTCAGGTCGACGCGGACCGTGCCGGCCGCCGCGTCGTACAGCACGCCCCAGGAGTCGGTGGTGTCGCCGTCGCGGTTGGCGTCGCCCTTGGCGTCGCCGCCCGCGGTGACGGACTCCTTGAAGGTGCTGATCCGGTAGGAGCCCGCCGGGGCCGTCCAGCTCTGGCCGCTGTAGGTGAAGGAGGGCCCGGACACGGACGTGACCATCGGACGCCAGGTGGCGTCGGAGTCGAGGATCGGGTCGGTCGCGGTCACCCAGTCGACGATCTTGCGCTCGCCGGTGGTGGTCTCCTGCAGCGCCGGGTGGCCGAGGTCCACGCCGGAGTCGAGGATGCCGATGGTGACGCCCCGGCCGTCCGCCTTCGGGTGCTGCGCGACGAAGTCGACGGCGCCCGTCTCGAAGGACGGGTTGTACGGGTTCTTCGCGGGGGTGTTCCGGCCGGGCGCCGCGTACGTGGTGCCGCCGCTGGCCCCCGCGCCCCTGGCGGTGCCCGCGTTCGGCGCCGGGTCGTCGAGCGGTATCTCCTGCCGCAGGTCGATGGCGTGCACCGTGGACAGCTTGGCGGCGGAGGCGATGGCCGAGTCGGCCCTGGCCGTCGGGACGGTGGCGCGGACGTAGCCGAGCCGGTCGTAGGTGAGGCCGACGGAGCCGCCCTCGACCGCGTCCAGCTGCTCGGCGACCTGCTCGGTGCGGCCCGGCGCGGTCGCGATCATCATCGTGACGTTCTTGGCGCCGTCGGCCTTGGCCTCGGCGAGCAGGTCCGCGTCGTCCGAACCGAGCTTGGCGGTCGCGGACTTGACGGGCGCGTCGCCCGGGGTGGGGCTGTCCTGGGCGGCGGCCAGGGGTATCGGCCCGGCCGCGGAGAGCGCGGCCACCACGCCGGCGGCCACGGTGAGGCGGGCCAGGCGTCTCGCGCCCGTGAGCGGGGCGCGGGAGGGGTCGGAGGTCATCGGCATCCCAATGGGTGAAGGAACGAGCGAGGTGCGATCGGGTCGACCGCTCAGGTCCGGATTTCTGGGCCGGACGATCGCTCAGCTTTACCCAAAGGCAAGTTTTTGGGGAGAGTTGACCGTCACAGGGCGGGACGCATGGCGTACTTCCGCCATGCGCCACGGGGGAGATAGGCCGTCAAAAGATGATGTGTCCCTCGATGGCGGCCCGTTCGGCGGGCCCCGGGGTCGGACGTTTCAGCCGCGTGAACGCGCGCGGTGGCGGGACGCCTTCGCGCGGTTGCCGCACACCGCCATGGAGCACCGGCGGCGGGTGCCGTTCCGTGAGGTGTCGAAGAACTGCGGGCCGCACGCCGCGTGCACGCAGCGGCGGATCCGGTCCGGGGCGGTGGCGAACAGTCGGAGGTAGTCGCGGGCGGCGAGCCGGGCCGGTCCCCGCGCCGGGCCGGCTGTGCGGTGCGGTACCTTTCGGCCGGCGTCGGGCCGATCCGCACGGCAGGGCCTAAAGTCGCGGTGTGCGCCAGACGTTGAGGGTGGCGGCCTACGCCGTGTGCGTCCGTGACGGCCGGCTCCTGCTCGCCCGCGGCCGCAACCGCGACGGCCTCCCGGAGTGGACCCTGCCCGGCGGGGGCCTGGAGCACGGCGAGGACCCGTACGACGCCGTGCTGCGTGAGGTGGCGGAGGAGACCGGCTACCGCGCCGAGGTCGCCCGCCTGCTCGGCGTCGACTCCTTGCGCCAGGCCCTCCCGCGCCGGGGCACCCGCTCCGCCAGGGACCACCACGCCGTACGGCTCGTCTACGAGGGCCGGATCGTGGGGGGAGAGCTGCGCCACGAGACCGGCGGCTCCACGGACATGGCCGCCTGGCACCCCCTCGCCGCGGTACCCGCCCTGACGCGCGTCGGCCTGGTCGACGTCGCTCTGACGCTGTGGCGGGACAGACCCGCCGTGGGGCGCGCCTGAGCGCTTCCGGTGCCGGACCGCTCGGCGGACCGTCGGGAGGGGCCCGCCGACGCCCCCGGCGGGCCCCTCCCTCTCCCCTGCTGTCCGTTCTCGCGTCGGCACTACCGGGGCAGCACCACGACGTGCGCGGCGGGCTCGCGGTCGCCCGCCGCCATCAGGGCCGTGCGGACCACCGTGGCCTGCTGCCGCATCGCGTCCCGCAGCTTCCTGGGCGTGATGTGGACGACCGTGATGCCCAGCCGCTCCAGGTGCTCCCGCTTGCGGGCGTACTGCGACCACACGGCGTCCTCGTCGGGGCGCGGGGCACGGGTGTCCAGCTCCACCGCGACCGCCTCCTCCGGCCAGTAGGCGTCCAGACCGCCGAGGTGCGGGCCGCCCGGCAGCCGCAGGTCCACGTTCCACACCGGGTCCGGCAGGCCGAACTCGCGCACCATCCGGTACAGGCGGTCCTCCGCGACGGCCCGCCCCTCGGCCAGCAGCGAGTCCACCGCGTCCACCACGTGCGGCCGGCCCAGCAGCCGGGCCCGGGTCAGCTCGGCCACCAGGGCCGCCGGTTCGCAGTGGCCGCCGCGCACCGCCTCCGTCAGCAGCCGCCGCACCGAAGTGGCGTCCGTCAGTCCGGCCACCGCGTCGGCGAGGGCGCGCGGCACGGGGGCCACCGGAAGGCCCGTGACCGTCTCGGGGGCGGGCAGGTTGGCCGTGCGGACCAGCCGCGCGCAGCCCACCGAGCGCAGCCGGCGCCTGCGCGGCACCAGGACGTCGATCCGCTCCAGCGACGGCAGGGGAGGGGCGGAGGCGAAACCGTGCAGGGTGAGGGCGGCCAGCCCGGTGACCAGCGCCTCCGCGTACACGGGGTGGTGCGGGTCCTGGGCGGTCGGTTGGACCGGCACCCCGGCCGCCGCCTGCGGACCGCGCGCCGCGTAGGCCAGGACCGCGCGCAGCCGGTCCTCGCTGGTGGGCGGACCGGGGTGGAGCAGGAAGACGCCGGGCAGGAGCTCCTGCCAGCCGCCGCCCGGGCGGCAGCGACCGGCCGCCTCCGCGGCCGGGACGCCGTGGGCGCGCAGCTGACCGGCCGTCAGGATCCGCCGGTCGGCCTGCGGGAGGTGGGACAGGGGGCGGGGGGAGAGGGGGGTGTCGTGGTTCATGACCCGGAGATTTCCGCAGCGGATCGGCCCCGTAACCGCTGTTACACGTCCGTCGAAGAATCTGGACAAGCTCGCCCTAAAGGACGGATGTTCGGATGCCGAAAACCCCTGGTCCCTCCGGGGAGGGGCCAGGGGTTACGGGCTTCATGACTGAATTTCGTAACGGTCACCGAGCGCCCGAGCGTTGGCCAGAGATCGGCCCTACCGGCCGGTGCCCGCGGCTGCCGCGTCGCACGCCTGTCCGCGCAGCGTCCGCGCCAGGTCGTCACGCGCCTCCAGCACCAGGCGGCGCAGCGCCGGCGCGGCCTGCTCGTGCGCGGCGAGCCACGCGTCGGCCGCCTCGAGCGTCTCCGGCGAGTCCTGGGACGACGGGAACAGGCCCTGGACGACGTCCATCCCGATCTGGATCGACCGCTCGGTCCACACCCGCTCGATCGCCGCGAAGTACTTGGCCGTGTACGGCGCGAGCAGCTCCCGCTGCGACGGCCGGCCGAAGCCCGCGATCGTCGCCTCGACCAGCGCGTTGGACAGTGCGTCCGATTCCACGACCTGCGCCCACGCCTGCTCCTTCACGGCGGCCGAGGGGCGCGCGGCCAGGCAGCGCACCTGGTGGCGCTTGCCGGAGGCGGTGTCGTCGCGGGCCAGCTCCTCCGCCAGCGCCCTCTCGTCGGCGATCCCGTGCGCGGCCAGCGGCGTCAGGAACGCCCAGCGCAGCTCCTGGTCCACCTCCAGGCCGTCGATCCGCGCCGTGCCCGCCAGCAGCTCCCGCAGCAGTCCCAGGTCGTCCGGGGCCGACGCCACGGTGGCGAAGAACCGCGCCCAGGCGAGCTGGTGCTCGCTGCCCGGCTCGGCCTGCCACAGCTCGCGCAGCGCGCCCTCGGCGACCAGCCGTTCACCGGTCGCCCGCCAGTCCGGCGCCGCGTAGTGCACCAGCGCCGACTCGGCCCACGCGTGCAGCATCTGCAGCACGCCGATGTCGGACTCGCGGCCGGCGAACCGCAGCACCAGGCCGACGAAGTCCCGGGCCGGCAGCAGCGCGTCCCGCGTCATGTTCCACAGCGCCGACCAGCACAGCGCCCGGGCCAGGGGGTCGGTGAGGTCGCCCAGGTTCGCGCGCAGCGCCTCCAGCGAGGCCTCGTCGAAGCGGATCTTGCAGTACGTCAGGTCGTCGTCGTTGACCAGCACCAGCTCGGGAGCGTCCGCGCCGGCCAGCTCCGCCACCACGGTCCGCGGGCCGTTCACGTCGGCCTCCGCCCGCGCGTACCGCTCCAGGACGCCGCCGTCCGTGCGCCGGTACAGTCCCACCGCCACCCGGTGCGGCCGCAGCTGCGGATGGCTCTCCGCGGCCTCCTGCAGCACCGCGAGCTCGTCGATCCGGCCCTCGGCGTCCAGCAGCACCTGCGGGGTCAGCGCGTTCACCCCGGCCGTCTGCAGCCAGGCCCGCGCCCATGCGCTCATGTCCCGCCCGCTGGTCTCCTCCAGGACCGCCAGCAGGTCCCCCAGGCGCGTGTTGCCGTACGCGTGCCGCTTGAAGTAGCGCCGCGCCCCCTCCAGGAAGGCGTCGCGGCCGACGTAGGCGACCAGCTGCTTGAGGACGGACGCGCCCTTGGCGTACGTGATGCCGTCGAAGTTGAGCTTGGCGTCCTGCAGGTCGCGGATGTCCGCGGTGATCGGGTGCGTCGAGGGCAGCTGGTCCGCGCGGTACGCCCACGCCTTGCGGCGGTTGGCGAAGGTGATCCAGCCGTCCGTGAAACGGGTCGCGCCGACCAGCGAGAAGGAGCCCATGAAGTCGGCGAAGGACTCCTTCAGCCACAGGTCGTCCCACCACTCCATGGTGACCAGGTCGCCGAACCACATGTGCGCCATCTCGTGCAGGATGACGTTCGCCCGGGCCTCGTAGGACGCCTGCGTCACCTTGCCGCGGAAGATGTACTCCTCGCGGAAGGTCACCAGGCCCGGGTTCTCCATGGCGCCCAGGTTGTACTCCGGCACGAACGCCTGGTCGTACTTGCCGAACGGGTACGGGTAGTCGAAGTGGTCGTGGAAGAAGTCCAGGCCCTGCTTGGTGACCAGGAAGACGTCGTCGGCGTCGAAGTGCTTCGCCAGGCCCTTGCGGCACAGGGCGCCGAGCGGGATCTCCAGCCGGGTGCCGTCGGCGAACGTGCGGGTGTAGGTGTCCGTCACGTAGTGGTACGGGCCCGCCACCACACAGGTGATGTACGTCGAGATCGGCTTGGTCTCCGCGAAGCGCCAGACGCCGTCGTGCCGTTCCCCCGCGCCGTTGCTCCACACGGTCCAGCCCTCCGGCGCCCGCACCTCGAACCGGAACGGGGCCTTGAGGTCGGGCTGCTCGAAGCACGCGAACACGCGGCGGGAGTCCGCCGGCTCGTACTGCGTGTAGAGGTAGACCTCGCCGTCCTCGGGGTCGACGAAGCGGTGCAGTCCCTCGCCGGTGCGCGAGTAGGCGCACCGGGCGTCGACGACGAGCTCGTTGTCGGCGGCCAGGTCCTCCAGGCGGACGCGGGCGCCGTCGAAGACCTCGCCGGGGTCGAGGTCCCGGCCGTTGAGCCGGACGGCGGTGACGGCCGGCGCGATCAGGTCGGCGAAGGTGGAGGCGCCGGGCTCGGCGCAGCGGAAGCGGAGCGTCGTCACGGACCGGAAGGTGCGCGGCCCGTCCTCTGTCTGCTCGCCCACCGCGGAGCGCAGGTCGAGGGACACGTCGTAGCTCTCGACCGACAGCAGGGCGGCCCGCTCCCGGGCCTCGTCGCGGGACAGGTTCTCACCGGGCACGGGCGGCACTCCTAGCAACGACTCGACTACGTGGGCGGACCCGTCGGACACGACGGACAGGACCGATCCTGCCATGTGCCCCTGACGCGAGGCAGCCGGGAATGGGACCGGCCGGGGCGGGGTTGAGCGTTCCACAGCAGTAACCGTTGCCGTATCCCGAGGAGAGCGATGTCCGAGTCCGCGACCGCGTCCGGCAAGACCCCCGTCGACTTCTGGTTCGACCCCCTGTGCCCCTGGGCCTGGATGACATCCCGGTGGGTGCTGGAGGTGGAGAAGGTGCGGGACATCGAGGTCCGCTGGCACGTCATGAGCCTGGCGGTGCTCAACGAGCCCAAGCTCGACGAGCTGCCCGAGGAGTACCGGGAGATGCTGACCACCAAGGCGTGGGCGCCGGTGCGCGTGGTGACCGCGGCCTGGCAGAAGCACGGCGAGGACGTCCTCGGCCCGCTCTACACCGCGCTCGGCACCCGCTTCCACAACCGGGGCGAGGGCCCGACGCGCGAGGCCATCGCCGGGGCGCTCCAGGACGCGGGCCTGCCCGCCGACCTCGTCGAGTACGCCGACCAGGAGGACTTCGCCTTCGACGCCGAGCTGCGCGCCTCCCACAAGGAGGGCATCGACAAGGTGGGCCAGGAGGTCGGCACCCCGGTCATCGCGGTGCCCGGCTCCGACGGCCGGCAGATCGCCTTCTTCGGCCCCGTCGTCACCCCGGCCCCGAAGGGCGAGGAGGCCGCCCGGCTGTGGGACGGCACCCTGGCCGTCGCCTCGGTCCCCGGCTTCTACGAGATCAAGCGGACGCGGACGGCCGGGCCGGACTTCAGCAACCTCTGAGCATTCGCCCCGACCGCGACCGGCCCGTGGACGAGCGCTGCGGCGGTGGCCGGCGCGGCCTACTCGCCGGGCAGGTCGCCGCCGTCGTCCCAGTCGTAGCGGCGCTGGTAGCGCCTGCACCCCGCGCGGGTGCAGCGGATGTAGGCCTCCGGCGGGAAGTCCCGCTTCTCCCTGCGGACGTGTGCCTTCTCGACGGCGTCGAGGGCACGGAACCTCTGCAGGGGGCCACCGCAGTTGGGGCACCGCTTGAACACCATGCCGTGAGCGTAGGGCGCGCGGGTGCGCACGGCAGCCCGGAGAACGCCCTCGCCGCCCGAACGGGAGCCCCCGCGCGTCACACGCGCGGGGGCTCCCGCCTTCCCGCCCGCGCGAGCGGCGGGCCGTCTCAGGTCCGGGCGCGTGCGCGCTGCCGGATGAAGCCGGCCAGCGCGAAGCACAGTGTCATACCACCCGTCGAGTACAGCTGCACGCGGGTGCCGGGCTCCCGGGCCATCAGGACGAAGACCGCGGCCATGCCGGCCAGCGCGACCCAGGTCAGCCACGGGAACGCCCACATCCGCACGGCCGGCCGTTCCGGCGTCTCGCGCTCGAGCCGGCGCCGCAGCCGCAGTTGCGAGACCGCGATGAAGATCCACACGACCAGGATCACCGCGCCGATCATGTTGAGCAGCCAGGGGAACACGTCGTCCGGCCGCCAGTAGCTGAGCAGCACGCAGGCGAAACCGAAGACGCAGGACGTCAGCACGGCGGCCCGCGGCACGCCCCCGGAGACGCGGGCCAGCGCCTTCGGGCCCTGGCCGCGCCGCACCAGCGAGTAGGCGATGCGGGAGGACCCGTAGATGTTGGCGTTCATCGCGCTCAGCAGCGCCACCAGGACGACCACGTTCATCAGCTGGCCGGCGCCCGGGATGCCCAGGCGGTCGAGGGCGGCGACGTACGGGCCCTTCGCGACCACCTCGGGGGAGTCCCAGGGGACGAGGGTGACGATGACCGCCATGGAACCGATGTAGAACAGCGCGATGCGCCACATCGCCGTGCGCACGGCGCTCGCCACGCCCCGGACCGGGTCCTCCGACTCGGCCGCCGCGATCGTCACCGTCTCCAGGCCGCCGTAGGCGAACACCGAGGCGAGCAGGCCGACCACCAGGCCCTCGCCGCCGTTCGGCAGGAAGTCGCTCAGATGGCTCGCACCCGGCGCGTCCGTGCCGGGCAGGACACCGGCGATGGCCAGCACGCCGAGAACGAGGAACAGGGTGATCGCCCCGACCTTCAGCGCCGCGAACCAGAACTCGAACTCGCCGAAGTTCTTCACCGCGGCGAGGTTCGCGCCGCAGAAGACGACCATGAAGAGCGCCACCCAGGCCCACTCCGGCGTGCCCGGCAGCCAGCCGGTGACGATCTTCGCGGCGCCGATGCCCTCCAGGCCGACCGCCGTGCACAGCAGCACCCAGAACGACCAGCCGGCGGTGAACCCGGCCCACGGCCCGAACGCCCGCTCGGCGTGCGCGGAGAAGGAGCCCGACGACGGGTACGCCGCGGACATCTCGCCGAGCATCCGCATCACCAGCATCACGAGGAGACCGGAGAGGGCGTAGGCCACGACGATCGAGGGACCCGCGGCGGCGATGCCCGCGCCGGAGCCGACGAAGAGGCCGGCGCCGATGACGCCGCCGAGCGCGATCATCGAGAGGTGGCGCTTCTTCAGGCCGTGGGACAGGGAGACGTCGTCCGCCTCGGGGGGCGTGACGGTGGTGCTGCTGGGCATGTGCGCGGCTCGTCCGGTCCGGGGATGGGGGCAAACGCCCACAGTCTGGGCGCAGGCACCGCTCCGGCGGAGTGGCCGCCCATCATTCGGACGCCCGCCGTACGCGACGTGACCCGCCGGTCACGCCCGGGGGCGCCGGACCCCCGTCCCGGCGCCCCCGGGCGGAACGCGGCCCCTCGTCCGGTGCTCCCTGGGGAACGCGCCTTCGTCCCGTGTTCCCGACGGAGCACCCGGCGCCCGGAGGTGTCCCCGGCCGTGCGCTCCCGCTCGTGGCGTGGCCCCGCGTCGTCCGTTCCGGCGGCGTCCTTTGGTGGAACCCTACAGACGCCCTCTCCCGCGCCGGCGTCGGCGAAACCACATCACCTCAGTGACCGGCGTCACGCCGCCCGTCGTGTCACCGGTCTCCTTTGTGCGGTGCCCACCAAGGCCCGCTTCCACCCTTTGTCGAGCACTGACGGTGATCATCGTATGGACGCTGGGATAGCGTCACCGTGTCCCGAACCGCCCACACCCCGCGGAGCCCCCATGAGCACAGCTGCCGCCACCGCCCGTCCCGGCGAGGTCCTCGCCGACCTGCTGCCCGCGTCCCGCGTGCGCGACACCGCTCTCGTCGTCGGCGGCGCCGCCCTCACCGGTCTCGCCGCCCAGCTCTCCGTCCCGGTGCCCGGCTCCCCGGTGCCGGTGACCGGCCAGACCTTCGCCGCGCTGCTCGTCGGCACCGCGCTCGGCACCCGCCGCGGCTTCCTCTCCCTCGCCCTGTACGCGCTCGCGGGCGTCGCGGGCGTGCCGTGGTTCGCGGGCGGCGCCTCCGGTGCGGCCGCTCCGTCCTTCGGCTACGTCCTCGGCATGCTGCTGGCCGCCACGGTCGTCGGCGCCCTGGCCCGCCGCGGCGCCGACCGCTCGGCGCTGCGCATGGCCGGCACGATGCTGCTGGGCGAGGCGGTCGTCTACGCCGTCGGCGTGCCCTACCTGGCCCTGGCCACCGGCATGTCGGCGTCCGCGGCCGTCGCGGCCGGCCTGACCCCGTTCCTGATCGGCGACGCCCTCAAGGCCGCCCTGGCCATGGGCGCGCTGCCGACCGCCTGGCGGCTGCTGGGGAAGTGACCGGCCGAGCCGTTCCGCCACGCGGTCGGCGCGGCCGCGCCGGCCGCCGGAAACGCCAGAGGGAGTCCCTTCGCGAAGGGGCGGGGGCGCGGAAGTGGGCCCGTCAGAGCACAAGACGACAATGACGTGATAACGATATTGGTATTGATTTTGTAAATTTTGT